>NZ_JBKGGT010000014.1:0-129917 GCF_052041995.1 Pseudomonas sp. SMV7
CGCGCACTTAGAAGCAAGAGCAAAAAGCAAAAGCAAAAGCAAAAACAACGTTAACGCTGCAACTACTGGGCGAATGCGCGCCCCAAGCCACCCGGTACGCCACTGCTGTCGGTTTCCTGCCAAGGCCCATTCGGGCTCAGCGACCAGCTCCAGCCGTTATCGAACCGGTAGTAGGTACGCTGGCGGTAGAAGGTATTGGGTTGCTTCTCAAGCACGTATACACCCAGTTTCGGGTCCCAGTGGCTCGCCCCACCAGGCGGTGGCGCAAAGCTGGCGGAAGTGCGCGGCATCGGTTTGGGGATGGCCGCCGGCTTGCTCGGCGCCGTGGACGGTTGCCCGCCCGGCGCCGGCTTGATCACCGGGCCCTGCTGCGGCAAGCGCTCGATCGGCGGCTCCGGCTGTTCGTACGGCTCATGCACCGTACACGCAGACAAACCCAGGGCCAGGGTGATCAGGGTCAGGCGGACGGTGCTGTGCATGGCATTGCTCTCTTACGGGTCGGGGCTGTCGATGGTCAGGTGTTGAGTGGCTTGCGTGGCGCTGGGCAGTGGCGCGCCCTGGCCAATCCACTCGCCATGGGTAGGCTGGCCAGCGCGCGAGACACGTGCAACCAGTTGGACTTCGGCAAAGTCGGACAGTTTCATCTGCGGCAGCATCGCGTCAGCATCGGACAATTCCACCTCGATCGGCAACTGCGCCACCGTCACCCGCTTGGCCGCCAACGGCATCGGCGGCCCGTTGCTGGCGCGGGCAAAGATGAACACCGTGTCGTCCGCCCTGACCTTGTCTTTCAGCGCCGCCGCCAGCTCCACCCGCACCTTCAGACGCGCCGCCACCGGCACGGGTTGCGCAGCCTGGCCCGACGAGCCGCCCAGGCGCTCGGCAGCGCGATTGATACCGCCCTGCAGCGCCTCACGCGATGCGTCACCTTCCGGCAACTGGGCCAGCAAACGCTTCCAGTAATCGATGGCCTCCTGGTAGCGCTCGCCCTCGAAAGCGGCGATGCCACGCAGCCCCAGGCTGGTCACTTCGTTGGGGTCGGTTTTCAGTGCCTCGTCAGTCAGCGCTTGCAACTGCGGGTTCCATTGCTTGCCTGCAGCGAAGTATAGCGCCTGGGCCCACTGCCCCAGCAGGTCGGGCTGACGCCCGGCCAGGGCCACGGCGCGCTCGAAGGTGCGCGCAGCATCGGCCGGACGCTGTTCGGCCATGTAGGAACGCCCCAGGTAATACACCGCCTCGGCCGAGTCCGGCTGGGCTTGCACCACCCGTTCCAGGCGGGCCGTCATCTCTTCCATCGACTTGGGCGCCTGGGCGAACTCCTGGGTCAGCTCCACCCTGTCCGCCGCACCAAAATGCAGGTACAGGCCCAGCGCCATCAGTGGTACCAACACCGCCGTCAATACGGGCAGGGCTTTGCCCAGATGGCCCTGGCGCGCAACGTCGGCACCTTCAGTATCCGCCAGCAGCTCGCGCGCAGCTTCGTCGCGGCCCTTGGCCATTTGCGCCTCGTCAAGCACGCCAGCAGCCTGCTGCGCGGCCAGTTCGTCGATACGCTCCTGGTACAGCGCCACGTTCAGGGCGGTGCGGTCTTCTTCCTGCTGCTGGCGCCGGCCACGCAGGATCGGGATCAGCAGGAAACCAAGGGCAGCGAGCAGCAGCAGGCCCGCACTCAGCCAGAATTCAGTCATGGGTCTGTTCTTTTTCCAGCAGTTTGGCGAGACGCTCGCGTTCTTCGTTGGACAGCTCCTGGGTAGCCTGGGTGGCCGAACCACGGCGACGGCGCACGATCACCGCCAGCACCACGAAACCACCGACCAGCAGAATCCCCGGGCCGAACCAGAGCAACCAGGTGCGGCCACTGAGTGCCGGCTTGTAGCGCACGAAGTCGCCATAGCGGTCGACCATGAAGTCGACGATCTGCTGGTTGCTCTTGCCCTCACCAAGCATGCGGTAGATTTCGCGGCGCAGGTCGGCGGCGATCGGTGCGTTGGAGTCGGCGATGTCCTGGTTCTGGCACTTGGGGCAACGTAGCTCCTTGGTCAGTTGCTGATAACGCTCACGCTCGGCGTCATCGCGGAACTGGTAGGTATCGATGGCCGCCTTGGCCACACCGGCGAGGCTGATGCCCAGCACGGCGGCTGCCAACCAGCGCTTCATGGCCTGGCCTCGTCGACCAGCCCCTGGTACAGCGGCGCCAGCTGCTCACGCCAGACAGTGGCGTCGACGATGCCGACGTGCTTGTAACGGATGATGCCCTTGGCGTCGATCAGGAAGGTTTCCGGCGCGCCGTACACGCCCAGGTCCAGGCCCAGGCTGCCCTGTTGGTCACGGATATCCAGCTGGTACGGGTTGTGGAATTCGGCCAGCCACTTCTGCGCCGCAGCGTTGTCGTCCTTGTAGTTGATGCCGTGGATCACCACGCCCTGCTCGGCCAACTGGTTGAGGTACGGGTGCTCGACCTTGCACGACGGGCACCAGGTCGCCCACACGTTGACCAGCGCCGGGCGGCCCTGCAAGTCGGCCTGGGTCAGGGTGCGGTCGCCCTGGGTCGAGGCCAGGGAAAACGCCGGGAACGGCTTGCCGATCATTGCTGACGGCAGCTCGTCGGGCTTGAGGAACAGACCCTTGTAGAGGACAACTGCCATCAGCAGGAACACCACCAATGGCACCACCATGATCCAACGCTTCATGCAGCTGCTCCAGACACGCCCAGGGCTTCACGCACCCGGGTCTTGACCTTGACGCGGTAACGTCGGTCGAGGGCCGCCAGCAACCCGCCCAGGCCGGTCAGCAGACCGCCCAGCCAGATCCAGCGGACATAAGGCTTGATATGCACCCGTACTGCCCAGGCGCCGTTTTCCAGTGGCTCGCCGAGGGCGACGTACAGGTCGCGGGTAAAGCCGGCATCGATGCCGGCTTCGGTCATCATCGACTGCTGCACGGTGTACAGGCGCTTTTCCGGGTGCAGGGTGGTCACTTCACGGCCATCGCGGCTGACCACGATGGTGCCTTTGTCGGAGATGAAGTTCGGCCCTTCGAAGTGCCTGGCGCCTTCGAACAGGAAGTGATAACCGCCCAGCTCGACGCTTTCGCCTGGGGCCATGCGCAGGTCACGTTCGGCGCTGTTGTTGCTCGACAGCACCACGCCCAGTGCGCACACCGCCAGGCCCAGGTGCGCCAGCTGCATGCCCCAGTAGCTGCGCGAGAGGCCCAGCACGCCTATGACCAGGCCTTTGTGGCGGGTCTTGTCGAAGATGTCACGCAACCCGCCGAGCACCACCCAGGCAGCCAGGGCGAAGGCGCTCAGCGCTGGCCAGTCGAAATCATCGACGAGCAAGCCGGCGACCGGCGCCAGTACCGCGCTGCCGATCAGCACCGGGGTCAGCATGCCCGCCAGCCACTTGCCGGGGGTGTCTTTCCAGCGCACCACCACGCCCACGCCCAGCACCACCATCAGCAGCGCCATCAGCGGCAGGAACAAGGCATCGAAATACGGCGGGCCGACCGACAGCTTGGCCCCGGTCAAGGCGTCGAGCACCAACGGATACAAGGTCCCGAGCAGGATCATCGATGCCGCCACGACCAGGATCAGATTGTTGGCCAACAGCAGTGTTTCCCGCGACCACAGGGCAAAGCCGACCTGGCTCTTGACCACCGGCGCACGAACAGCGAACAACGTCAGCGAACCGCCGACCACGAACAGCAGGAAGATCAGGATGAACACACCACGCGCCGGGTCGGCGGCGAACGCATGCACCGAGGTCAGCACGCCGGAGCGGACCAGGAAGGTGCCCAGCAGGCTCAGCGAGAACGCGGCAATTGCCAGCAGCACCGTCCAGCTCTTGAACACCCCGCGTTTTTCCGTCACCGCCAGCGAGTGGATCAGCGCGGTGCCCACCAGCCAGGGCATGAACGAGGCGTTCTCCACCGGGTCCCAGAACCACCAGCCGCCCCAACCGAGTTCGTAATAGGCCCACCACGAGCCCAGGGTGATACCGACACCGAGGAACGCCCAGGCGACGATGGTCCACGGCCGCGACCAGCGCGCCCAGGCGGCGTCCAGGCGCCCGCCGAGCAGTGCGGCGATGGCAAAGGCAAAGGCCACCGAGAAACCGACGTAGCCCATGTACAGCATCGGCGGGTGGACGATCAGGCCGAAGTCCTGCAGCAGCGGGTTGAGGTCGCGACCATCGCTCGGCACCTGCGGCAACAGGCGCTGGAACGGGTTGGAGGTGATGATCAGGAAGCTCAGGAAGCCGACGCTGATCATGCCCATTACCGCCAGCACGCGGGCCAGCATCAGCTGTGGCAGCTGGCGCGAGAAGATCGACACGGCGAAGGTCCAGCCGCCGAGGATCAACGCCCAGAGCAACAAGGAGCCTTCGTGGGCGCCCCACACGGCGCTGAACTTGTAGTACCAAGGCAAGGCGCTGTTGGAGTTGCTGGCCACGTAGGCGACCGAGAAGTTGTCGGTCATGAAGGCGTGGGTCAGGCAGGCGAAGGCAAAGGCCAGGAAGGCGAACTGGCCCCAGGCCGCCGGGCGCGCCAGGCTCATCCACAGGCTGTCGTTACGCCAGGCGCCGAGCAGCGGCAAGGTAGCCTGCACGGCAGCAAAGCAGATCGCCAGGATCATGGCCAGCTGGCCGAGTTCGGGTATCATCAACGCCGCGTTCATGGCCTGGCCTCCGCGCCGCCAGCCGCCTGGCCGCTTTCCTTCAGGGCCTTGGTGACCTCGGGCGGCATGTATTTCTCGTCGTGCTTGGCCAGCACTTCGTCGGCCACCACCACACCGTCGCCATTGAGCTTGCCGAGGGCGACGATGCCCTGCCCTTCACGGAACAGGTCCGGCAGGATGCCGCGGTAGGTGATCGGCACGGACTTGTTGAAGTCGGTGACCACGAAGCGCACGTCGAGCGAATCGGCAGAACGCTGCACCGAGCCCTTCTCGACCATGCCGCCAGCGCGAATGCGCGTATCCAGCGGTGCCTCGCCGTTGGCGATCTGGGTCGGGGTATAGAACAGGTTGATGTTCTGCTGCAATGCGCTCAAGGCAAAGCCGACGGCAACCCCGACGCCGACCAGCAGGCCGACGATGAGCAACAGGCGTTTCTTGCGCTGCGGATTCACTGGTTGTTCTCCCGGCGCAAACGGCGCGCCTCATCTTGCAGGTAGCGACGGCGCGCCAGCATGGGTGCGGCGACATTCAGCGCCAGCACCGCCAGGCAGATGCCATAGGCCGTCCACACGTACAGGCCATGCTGGCCCATGGCGAGAAAGTCACCGAAGGTGGCAAAACTCATGGTGCGGCCCTCCGCCCCAGGCTGTTCAATACTTCCTCCTTGACCCAACTGGCGCGCGCCTCGCGCTTGAGCACTTCAAGGCGCATGCGCAGCAGCAGCACCGCGCCAAAGAAGCAGTAGAAGCCCAGCGCCGTGCACAGCAAAGGCAGCCACATTTCTGCAGGCATCGCCGGCTTTTCCGTGAGGGTGAAGGTGGCGCCCTGGTGCAGGGTGTTCCACCACTCCACTGAATACTTGATGATCGGGATGTTCACCACGCCGACGATCGCCAGCACCGCACAGGCCTTGGCCGCACTGTCACGATTACTGATCGCCTGGCCCAGCGCAATAATGCCGAAGTACAGGAACAACAGGATGAGCATGGACGTGAGGCGGGCATCCCAGACCCACCAGCTGCCCCAGGTGGGCTTGCCCCAGATGGCGCCAGTGACCAGCGCCACGGCGGTCATCCAGGCACCGATGGGCGCAGCGCACTGCAGGGCGACGTCGGCCAGTTTCATCTTCCACACCAGCCCCACCACCCCGGCCACGGCCAGCAGCACGTAGCAGGATTGCGCCAGCATTGCCGCCGGCACGTGGATGTAGATGATGCGGAAGCTGTTGCCCTGCTGGTAGTCCTGGGGGGCGAAGGCCAGGCCCCAGGTGATGCCGACCAGCAGCAGCAGCACGGCAGCGCCGGCAAGCCACGGCAGCATGCGGCCGCTGATGGCATAGAACCATTTCGGGGAGCCCAGCTTGTGGAACCACGTCCAGCTTGTTTTCATCAGGGTACATCCAGGGTATTGGCCGGGCTTGAAAGCCCGGGACTCGTTATTCGCCGACGCTGATCTTCAGGCCGGCCGCTATCGCAAAGGGTGCCAGGGTCACGGCCAGTGCCGTGAGGCTGGCCAGCCAGAGCAGGTGGCCGGTTGCCGGCATATTCTGCAACGCCGCTTGCAACGCACCACTGCCCAGGATCAATACAGGGATATACAACGGCAGAATCAGCAATGCCAGCAGCAAGCCACCGCGCTTCAGCCCTACCGTCAGCGCCGCGCCTACCGCCCCCAGCAGGCTCAGTACCGGCGTGCCCAGCAGCAACGAGCCGAGCAGCACCGGCAGGCAATGGCCTGGCAACCCAAGCATCAGCGCCAGCAGCGGCGCCAACAATACCAGCGCCAGCCCGGAAAAGATCCAGTGCGCCAGCACCTTGGCCAGCACCAGCAACGCCAGCGGATGCGGCGACAGCACCCATTGTTCCAGCGAGCCGTCCTCGAAATCGCTGCGGAACAGGCCGTCCAGCGACAGCAACACCGCGAGCAGTGCTGCCACCCAGACCAGGCCTGGCGACAAGGTTTGCAACAATTGGCTTTCCGGGCCGACCGCCAGCGGGAACAATGCCACCACGATGGCAAAGAACACCAGCGGGTTGGCCAGCTCGGCCGGACGGCGGAACAGCAAGCGCGCTTCGCGGCGCAACAACAGGATGAATACGCTCATGCCGCCCATTGCCCCAGGTTCAGTTCACGGTAACCGGAGGGCTTGCGTGCCAGTGTGTGGTGGGTGGTCAGCACCACCGTACCGCCCTGCTCGCAGTGCGCCGCCAGGTGCGCTTCAAGCTGCGCCACACCTTGCTTGTCCAGGGCAGTGAAGGGTTCGTCGAGGATCCACAGCGGCGGGCTGGCCAGGTACAGCCGGGCCAGCGCCACGCGGCGCTGCTGGCCAGCCGACAGGGTGTGGCAGGGCACGTCTTCGAAACCGCTCAGGCCCAACGCTGCGAGTGCCGCCCAGATGGCGTCGGGGGTGGCCGGCTGATGCAGCGCACCGAGCCAGCTGAGGTTCTCCTCGGCGCTGAGCAGGTCCTTGATGCCCGGCGCATGGCCGATCCACAACAGGATGCTGGCCAGGGCATGGCGCTGCTCGCCGAGCGGCCGCCCGCCCAACAGAATCTGCCCGGCGGTGGGCTGCATCAGCCCGGCCAACAGGCGCAGCAGGCTGGTCTTGCCACTGCCGTTCGGGCCGCTGATCTGCAGCATGTCGCCCGGGTGCAGCTCGAAATCGAGGTGCTCGAACAGCAGGCGCAAGTCGCGCTCGCAGGCCAGGCCCACGGCTTGGAGGTGAAAGGTCACGGATTCGCCTTATCTAGATGCTTCTCAAGTCGCCCCCCTTGCTGCCGTTATACTGGCTATGGCGGGCGACCTGCATTATTGCATGTGCGGCCACGCTGCCAAGAGGGCGGGCCCCACAGGTTGTATACAATCATGACTGAAATCAATAGTCTTGGCGCACAAACCGCGGTCAATGCGCAGGCACTCAAGGCCCAGCTGACCGCTGCGCTGCTCGACCTGGCCCAGCCCCAGCCGGGCCTGCTCAAGCCCGGCGAAACCGCTCAGGCCGAGGTATTGTCGATGCGCCAGAGCGGCACTACCTTCCAGCTGGTGCTGCAGGTGATCCAGGCCAACGGCAGCCAGACCCAGCTCCAGGCTACTACCGGCCAGCCGATTCCGCAGGGTAGCCAGGTCACGGTCAGCCAGCCTGAAAGCAATCGCCTGGCCATCCTCGCGCAGCAGGCCAGCGCCAGCAATATCGCTACCCTGACCCGGCTCGACACCAGCCAGGTGGCCGTCGGTACCCTGCTGCAAGGCAAGGTGCTGACCAACCAGCCACTACCGGCGCAGGCGGGCGAAACAGCCAGCTTCCGCGCCCTGGTCAGCCTGCTCAACAGCGCCCAGGCCGGTGCCATCCTGACCATCGACAGCCCGCGCCCGCTGCCGATCGGCAGCCTGCTCAGCGCCGTGGTCCAGGGTGACCAGTCACTGCGCTTCGTACCGCTGAGCGGTCGCCAGGAACAATTGAACATCGCCCAGCAGCTGCTTACCCAGCAAGGCCGCCAGGCGTCCCTGCCCGGCCTGCTGAACGCCTTGCAACAGATTGCCAACGGCCAGGGCAGCGACAGCGAGCTGCGCAGCACCGCCAATACCCTGCTCGCCAGCCTAGCGGATGCCCGCCAGCTCAGTGACGGCAAAGCGCTTGCCCAGGCCATCGGCAACAGCGGTGCCTTCCTCGAGGCCAAGCTGCTCGGCGGCCTCAGCGCCAGCATCGCCACCGACCTCAAGGCGCAACTGGTGCGGCTGGTAGCCCAGGCATCGGCCAATACCCCGGCCAACCCGGTAATCGCCACAACCACCCTGGCCCAGGCATTGCCGGCCATGGCCCGCAGCGCGTTGGGCATGCTCGACCGGGTCAGCCCGCGAACACCGCCGGGTGCCTTCCCGCTGCCATCGCGCCTGCTCCAGGCCATGGAGAACGAAGACGACCTGCAACAATTGCTGCGCCTGGCCGCTGCTGCCGTCTCGCGGCTGCAGAGCCACGCACTGAGCAGCCTGCAACAATCCGGCACATTGGAAAACGGCAACCTGCAGACGACCTGGCAGACCGAAGTCCCGGTCCGCCACGGCCAGGAGTTCATCCCCCTGCAAGTGAAGCTGCAGCGCGAAGAAACCCCGGAGCAACAGGCCGAACGCCAGCAGCGTGAACAGCCCGACCCGCTGCAGGCACTATGGCGGGTGGACCTGGCCTTCGACCTGGCTCCGCTGGGCCCGCTGCAGGTCCAGGCTCAGCTGGCGCAGGGGCGCCTGTCTGGCCAGTTGTGGGCCGAGCGCGAACAGACCGCGCGGCTGATCGAGAGCCAGCTCGGCGACTTACGCGCCCGCCTGCTGGCACGTGGCCTGGAGGTCGGCGACCTGGAGTGCCAACCGGGCGTCCCGCCGCAGGGCCCGCAGACGCGGATAGAACAACGCTGGGTAGACGAGACCGCATGATCGACAGACAACCACGCCAGGCCATCGCCTTGAGCTACGACGGCGAGCAAGCCCCGACCCTTACCGCCAAGGGTGACGACGACCTGGCCGAAGCCATCCTGGCGCTTGCACGCGAGCATGAGGTGCCGATCTACGAAAACGCCGAACTGGTCAAGCTGCTGGCGCGCCTGGAGCTGGGCGAGCAGGTCCCCGAGGCGCTGTACCTGACCATTGCCGAGATCATCGCTTTCGCCTGGCAGTTACGCGGCAAGGTACCCGCCGGCTTCAACGACGAACCCGGCGCGCCCCGCGACATCACTCCGGTAACCGCCTTGTTGCCCATGGATGTGCGTCGGTAACTATCTACCACCGCCGCCCGCCTCAGCCGTTCAGCCTTGCCGTTCTTTCAACGAGCAAGGCGAACAGCATGCCCACCTCTCGCATCAACACCACCGGCGTGAACTACGTCCGCGAGCATCTCAAGCACATCCCCCGCCCGGACCGCGAAGCCAACCGGGCAATCCGCCAATGGCTCGAACAGCAAGGCCATGACGTCGACCCCGAACAGGTCGATGTCGTGACCCTGCACTACTGCGCCGATGCCAGCGGCGGCAACCTGGCGGCCATTACCCAGTGCCTCAGCTTGCCGCAGGCATTGCTGAGCAACTGGCAAGGAGAATCTGACAACAACCTGTTCGGCGCCCTGCTTCGCGCGCCGTGGGCTGGCAGGTTGCCCGATGGCCCGCTGCGGCTGGTCGAAACCCTGCCTGTGCCTGGCATCAATCACTATGGCGCCGCCTACTCGGTGTTCAATGGCCTGTTCCGCCGCACCGAGCCACAGCGCTATGACGCTTCGACGCACCGGCCGATCGCTGCCGAGGCCTTTCAGCAATTCATCCAGGAACTGGATTTCCATGCGCCGTTCAAGGCGCAGCTCGACCGCTACTGGCGCGAACATTTGCTCGATCACCGTCTGGTCAGCAAGCTCAACTTCATTGCCGCCTGCAACAGGCAGGTCGCCGAAGGCAGCCTCAGCGAAGCGGCCAGGAAGCTGGCATGGCGAGCTGCAGGGCTGATGCCACGCGGCGACAAGGTGCGCCTGAGTACCCTGAGCATCTATGGCTACGCCGCGACCGACATCCTCTATCTGAATGACAGGGCCAGCGATCTGACCCTGCTGTATATCCCCGGCAACAGTTCGCCGCTGCTGGAATTCGCCAGCGAAAACGCCATGAAGGACTGGATCGGGCAACAGTGCAAGGAGCCCGCCAGGCGGTTGGCCCTGAAGCAGCACTTTCGCCTGGCCGACCGCCCGCAAGGCCTGGACTTCAGCGGCCTGGACACGGCACTGGAAGGCCTGGCGGAGTACCCCGACCGCCACCGGCTGCCACCCGAACATGGCTACTTCAACGACGATGGCACCTGGCCGCCACGAACCTACGTCAACTACCGCCCTGGCAAGTACAACCCGAAGATTACCGGCGACCTGTTCCGGGCGTTGGCCGAACGCCAGCGCCAGCGCACTTACGATGATGCCGACTTCCTCATCACCCGCGACAGCCAGGTCAGCAAGGCCCGATGGCTCGGTTACCTGACCACCACGCTCAATCTGCTGGCACCGTTGTGCCTGGTGGTGCCAGGCCTGGCACCGCTGCTGGCCGTAGGTGGCATCGCCCAGCTGGGGCTGGGGCTGGACCAGGCAATCAACGGCAAGTCGCTGGTGGAAAAAGAAGCCGGTGTCGGCAATATCACCTGGGGCCTGTTCAATGCCGTGCCGCTGGCGATCGCCGGTGCCAGCAGGGCCAAGGCCGTGTTTGAATTCAAGACGGACGGATTCGTGCCGCCTGTACGGCTGAACGAACAGATCGGTTACCCATTGAGCCCTGTCTCGCCACCACACGTCCCTGAGCCTGAAGGGGCAAGCTACTTCCATATCCGTGAGCCCATTGCGCCACTGCCGGGAGGCGACCAGGCCATTGCCGACTCGGTTATCCGCACGCCGGCCTATACCGGCGATGTCGATAACCTCGATGCCAGTATCGATACCTATAACGTCCGGGTGGTCTACGACCTGGAGCGCGATGTATTCATTAGCGAACAGGAGCTGAATAACGTCGAGCCGGTCGGCTACATTGCCCAGGCAGGAAGAAAAGACCTGCAGCCTGTGCTCAGCCCTCGCGCAGTCACCAACGCCATGCGCAACCGCAGCCTGCGCGCACTGGGCATTGACCTGACACTGCCAGTAGAGGTCCCGAGCCTGGCTAGCGGAAGCCAGGCGATTCCCAAGCAGGTTGCCTGCCTCTGGGTCGGCGACAAGGTCATCGCTCCAGAACTGCTGGCCAACCTGGGCAGGAATGCGGCCAGGATCAAAAACAGCGAGTACACCCTGCGCCTGTTCCTTTCCAGCGCCGCCCCCGAAAGCTATGCCGAAAACCTGCGCCTGCTGGCTGAGCAAGCCCCGGACCTGCAGGTGCTGCCACTGGAAGAACAAGCCTTTTTCCGGGCGTTTCGCCAAAGCCGGTACTACGCCCAGTACGACGCCGCGCTGGATGGCAACGGGGGCATTGCCAGCAACTGTGCCTCTGCCTCCGACGTTCTACGCTACCCGATGCTGCATCACGAAGGGGGCCTGTACATGGATGTCGACGATACCCTGTTGGACACTGGCGAAACCATCGACCAGGTCGAACTGCGCACTACCCACGACGGCTTGCTGCTGGCACCGCCCATGTCCAACGAGAAGATGGGCATGAACTGCCTGTACAACACCAGCCTGATTGGCAGCCATGCCGGCAATCCGACCCTGAAAGCCATCTCCGAAGAGATGCTTGCACGGTACCAGCTCAACCAGGAGTTCTACGACAGCAGGCCCAGCCTGGCCGATGACCCGGCGAACTTCTACCGGTATGCCAACCGCCTCAGCCACATGACCGGCCCGGCCATGCTCAGTGATGTGGTCGATCGCCACCTGCCCGCGCTGCGCACCCTGCGGCAGATCGTCAATCTGTATGCCATGCCCAGGATAAACGCCTACCGCTTCATCGACGTGCACCAAAGCCAGGCGGCAATGCGCACGCTGCTACCGCTCAACCGCTTCGCCGAGGTGGGTGGCAATCATTCGTGGAGCAGGCCGTAATCGGGGAAAAACCGGACGGCTTGCGTCACCCGGTTCCTCAACCGTTGCGGTGCAGCTTGCTCATCAACTCGGCTTCGGCCTGCGTCAGGCCACAGCTTTCGGTCAGCTCGGCCACGCTGGCGCCCATGCTCACCAGCTTGGCGGCCTGGGTGAAGGTGACATTACCGGGGTCGCGCTGCTCCAGCTGCTGGATCCGGTCCGGCAGCGGGGCAACCGACACGCTCAACGCATGCAGCGCCTCGCCCATGCGCACGGTACCGTTCTGGTAGTCGTCCAGGCGCTTGGCCAGGTCCTTGATGCGTTGGTCACGCAACGCATCACCCACGGCCTGCTGCGCGGCGAGCTCGCGCTGGCGCTTGCTGTAGTTGAGGAAAAACCACAGGCTCACAGCCCAGGCCAGCGCCAGGAAGATGACAGCAACCTCGAGGATCACCTCAGATATTCTCCAGCTCGGACCACTCTTCCTCGGTCATCATCTTGTCCAGTTCCACCAGGATCAGCAGCTCACCGTTCTTGTTGCACACGCCCTGGATGAACTTGGCCGACTCCTCGTTGCCCACGTTCGGCGCGGTCTCGATCTCGGACTGGCGCAGGTACACTACCTCGGCCACGCTGTCGACCAGGATGCCGACCACCTGCTTGTCGGCCTCGATGATGACGATGCGGGTGTTGTCGGTGACTTCGGTCGGCATCAGGCCAAAGCGCTGACGGGTATCGATCACGGTCACCACATTGCCACGCAGGTTGATGATGCCCAGCACGTAGCTTGGCGCACCCGGTACCGGGGCAATCTCGGTGTAGCGCAACACTTCCTGCACCTGCATCACGTTGATGCCGTAGGACTCATTGTCCAGACGGAAGGTAACCCACTGCAGGATCGGATCTTCGGAACCTTGTGCAGACGACTTTTTCATTCCCCTACCCTCAAAATCCGCCACTGGCGGTGTGTTCGGTGTCATTGCTGTTTGGTGTGCAGTTGCTTGACCGCACCGCTGGCGATCAGCTCGGCCAGTGCGGCGACGTCGAGCAGTGCACACATGTGTTCGATGACCGTACCGGCCAGCCACGGGCGCTGGCCACGCTGACTGCGCCACTTGATCTCGGACGGGTCCAGGCGCAGCGAGCGGCTGACCTGGTGCACGGCCAGCCCCCATTCATAACCCTGCACGGAAATCACGTACTGCAGGCCCTGGCGAAAATCATCGCGGTAGCGGTCAGGCATGACCCAGCGCGCCGTGTCCAGCACCTTCAGGTTGCCGGCCTGGCAGGTCAGGATGCCGAGGAACCAGTCAGGCTGGCCGAACAAGGGCGTCAGTTCCTGGCCGGCCAGCGAGTAGATCGAGCCCAGGCATACCAGTGGCACCGCCAGGGTCAGGCCGGCGACGTCGAACAGCAGGCATTCGAATGGCTCGGCAGCCCAGGCCGGGCGACCATCGACGCTGGTCGGCGGCACGGGCGGGCTGGCTGCCGGCAGGTGCACATCCACCAGTGGCATCGCCACCACGGGATGCGCTTCGACCAGTACCGGGATGCTGGCCTCGGCCATGACCTCGTGCTCGACCACCGACACCACCGGGGGCTCCACCGGTATCACGCTGGGCAACACCACTGGCGCAGGCTCGGCGAACGGCCGCTGCGCGGGGCTTGCGGCAGTCGCGACCAACGCTGGCCTGGCCTGCTGCCGGGCATCGCGCGCCTGTTCTTCACGCACCGCTGCGGCGAACTCGTCTGCCGCGGCTGGCGCAGCGAACAACGCTTCGGCCTCGGTGGCGTCCTGCAGCAGGCCGTCAAGGTAGGATTGCAGGGCCATCTGTGGCCGGCTGCTGGTTTGCCGGGTCTCGGTCATCAGGCCACCTGCGCCGCAGTCTTGTAGGTAAGCAGGTGCTTGAGCAGCGCCCGGTAGGCCACCAGGCCGCGACTCTTGCTGTCGAATTGCGAGGGCGTGACGCCCTTGCGGCTGGCATCGCGCAGGCGCGTGTCCACCGGGATATAGCCCGGCCACACATGTTGGCCGTAGCTGTCGCGCAGTTGCTTGAGCGTACCCAGCGAGGCCTGGGTACGGCGGTCGAACAGGGTCGGCACGATCTGGTATGGCAACGCCTGCTTGCGGGAGCGATTGACCATGGCCAGGGTGCCGACCATCCGCTCCAGGCCCTTGACTGCGAGAAACTCGGTTTGCACCGGAATCACCAGCTGCTGGCTGGCGGCCAGGGCGTTGACCATCAGCACGCCGAGCAAGGGCGGGCTGTCGATCAGGGCGAAGTCGAAATCCTGCCACAGCTGCGCCAGACTCTTGGCTATGACCAGGCCGAGGCCGTTCTGCCCTGGCGACTGACGCTCCAGCACGGCCAGCGCGGTGCTCGACGGCAACAGCGAAATGCGCTCGTCACTGGTGGGCAGCAGCAATTGCCCGGGCAAGCCTTCGGGCACCGTGCCCTTGTGCAGGAACAGGTCGTAGCAGCTGTGCTCCAGGGCATCCGGGTTGTGCCCGAAGTAACTGGTCATCGAGCCGTGCGGGTCGAGGTCGACGACGACCACACGCTTGCCGGCCTCGGCCAGCAGGCCGGCCAGGGCGATGGTAGTGGTGGTCTTGCCGACGCCACCTTTTTGATTGGCTACTGCCCAGACTCTCATAGGACAACTTCTATCTCGTTGATTTTGCACGCCGCTGAGGGAGCGGCGGCAATTTCGCGAACCTGTTTACAGTGACAGAGAATTGACGAGTTACTGCCCCGCCACCGTTGCTGGCGTTGCCGGTGCACTTTGTGTGCCAGCCCGGCGCAATGCCGCATCCGGCTTGGCATTGGCGCTACCCGAGCCGGTCAGGCTGCGGCGTACTTCGAGGTTGCGGGAAATCACCAGCACCACCCGGCGGTTGCGCGCGCGGCCTTCAGCCGTGTCGTTGCTGGCCACCGGCTGGTACTCGCCGTAGCCCACCGAAGCCATGCGCGCCGGGTCGACGCCTTCCATCGCCAACAGGCGCACGATGCTCGCCGCCCGCGCCGACGACAGCTCCCAGTTGGTCGGGTACTGCGCGGTGCGGATCGGCAGATTGTCGGTAAAGCCTTCGACGTGCACCGGGTTGGCGAACGGTTTGAGAATGCCGGCCACCTTCTCGATGATGGCGAACGCCTGGTCGCTGGGCATGGCATCGCCGCTGCCGAACAGCAACGAGGAATTGAGCTCGATCTCGATCCACAATTCATTGCCGCGTACGGTCATCTGGTCGCTGCTGATCAGGTCGCCGAAGGCATCGCGCACGTCATCGCTGATGGTCTTCAGCGGGTCGCTGCTGGTCGCCGCCAGGCCCGCTTCGGTCTGTTCGCTGTCCTTGACCAACGGCTCGGCCGGGCGCACGCTCAGCGGCCGCTCGTCGCCGATGGGGATCGGCTTCATGCTGCGCTCGGGGTCGTTGAAGACGCCGAGCAAGGCCTGGGAAATGACCTTGTACTTGCCCTCGTTGATCGAGGAAATCGAGTACATCACCACGAAGAAGGCGAACAGCAAGGTGATGAAGTCGGCGTACGACACCAGCCAGCGTTCGTGGTTTTCGTGTTCCTCGGCATGACGACGGCGACGCATGGGTTACTCCATGAAGCCTTGCAGCTTCAGCTCGATAGAGCGTGGGTTCTCGCCTTCGGCAATCGACAGCAAGCCTTCGAGCAGCATCTCGCGGTAGCGCGACTGGCGCATGACGGTAGCCTTCAGCTTGCTGGCGACCGGCAGCAACACCAGGTTGGCGCTGGCCACGCCGTAGATGGTGGCGACGAAGGCCACGGCAATGCCGTTGCCCAGTTGCGACGGGTCGGCCAGGTTGCCCATCACGTGGATCAGGCCCATCACCGCACCGATGATGCCGATGGTGGGTGCGTAGCCGCCCATGCTCTCGAATACCTTGGCGGCCTGGATATCGCGGCTTTCCTGGGTCAGGAAATCGACTTCGAGGATGCTGCGGATGGCCTCCGGCTCAGCACCGTCCACCAGCAGCTGCAGGCCCTTGCGGGCATACGGGTCGGGTTCGGCATCGGCCACCCCTTCCAGCCCCAGCAGGCCTTCCTTGCGTGCGGTCAGGCTCCAGTTGACCACGCGGTCGATGCCACCGGCCAGGTCGACCCGTGGCGGAAACAGGATCCAGCGCAGGATCTGCAAGGCGCGCTTGAACGACGCCAACGGCGACTGCAGCAAAGCCGCCGCCAGGGTGCCGCCCAGCACGATCAGCGCCGCAGGGCCATTGATCAGCGCGCCGACATGGCCGCCTTCGAGGAAGTTGCCACCGACGATGGCCACAAAAGCGAGGATCAGGCCGATCAGGCTCAGCACGTCCATCAGACGCACGCCTCCACCAGGTGCTTGCCGATTTCGTCCAGGCTGTACACCGCGTCGGCAAGGTTGGCCTTGACGATGGCCATGGGCATGCCATAGATCACGCAGCTGGCTTCATCCTGGGCCCACACCGTGCTGCCGCCCTGTTTGAGCAGGCGGGCGCCTTCACGGCCATCGGCGCCCATGCCGGTGAGCACCACCGACAGTACCTTGTCGCCATACGACTTGGCCGCCGAGCCGAAGGTGATGTCCACGCACGGCTTGTAGTTCAGGCGCTCGTCGCCGGGCAGGATCTTCACCGCGCCACGGCCATCGATCATCATCTGCTTGCCACCCGGCGCCAGCAGCGCCAGGCCAGGGCGCAGCAGGTCGCCGTCCTCGGCTTCCTTGACGCTGATGCGGCACAGCTTGTCCAGGCGTTCGGCAAAGGCCTTGGTGAACGCCGCAGGCATGTGCTGGATCAGCACGATCGGTGCCGGGAAGTTGGCGGGCAGTTGGGTCAGCACACGTTGCAGGGCAACCGGGCCGCCGGTGGAAGTGCCAATGGCCACCAGCTTGTAAGGCTTGCGCTTGGGCGCTGGTGAATGTGCTGTCGCTGCGGCCGGGGCCGTCGCCCGGGCTGGCACGGCAGTGCGCGCCGGGGCCGGGCTGGCGAAGTTGCTGGCAGGCGTCGGCGTGGCCACTGGCGCCGGGCTGGCGTAGCTGCCAAAGCGGCGGTTGCTGCGAGAAATGGTATGCACCTTCTCGCACAGCAGCTGCTTGACCTTGTCGGGGTTGCGCGAGATGTCCTCGAAGTTTTTCGGCAGGTAGTCCACCGCGCCGGCATCCAACGCATCAAGGGTGACCCGGGCGCCTTCATGGGTCAGCGACGAGAACATCAACACCGGCGTCGGACAGCGCTGCATGATGTGCCGCACCGCCGTGATGCCGTCCATCATGGGCATTTCGTAGTCCATGGTGATGACATCGGGCTTGAGCGCCAGCGCCTGGTCGATTGCTTCCCTGCCGTTGGTCGCGGTACCCACCACCTGGATCGTTGGATCCGCCGAGAGGATTTCCGAGACGCGGCGGCGGAAGAAACCGGAATCATCCACCACCAGGACCTTGACTGCCATAAACACTCCGTTAGGCGGCGCAACCCGCCAGGGTGCGCCACCGAAATCAAATACGCCGTGCGGCGTAACGCTTGAGCATGCTCGGGACGTCGAGAATCAACGCGATGCGACCGTCGCCGGTGATGGTGGCCCCGGACATGCCCGGAGTGCCTTGCAGCATCTTGCCCAGCGGCTTGATGACCACTTCTTCCTGGCCAACCAGTTGATCGACGACAAAGCCGATGCGCTGGGTGCCGACCGAGAGGATCACCACATGGCCTTCGTGCTGCTCTTCGTGCACCTGGCCCTGGACCAGCCAGCGCTTGAGGTAGAACAGCGGCAATGCCTTGTCGCGCACGATCACCACTTCCTGGCCGTCGACCACATTGGTGCGCGACAGGTCGAGATGGAAGATCTCGTTGACGTTGACCAGCGGGAAGGCGAACGCCTGGTTGCCCAGCATCACCATCAGCGTGGGCATGATCGCCAAGGTCAGCGGCACCTTGATGACGATCTTCGAGCCCTGGCCCTTGGCCGAGAAGATGTTGATCGAGCCGTTGAGCTGGGAGATCTTGGTCTTCACCACGTCCATGCCGACACCACGGCCAGACACGTCGGAAATCTCCGTCTTGGTCGAGAAGCCCGGGGCGAAGATCAGGTTGTAGCAATCCGATTCGCTGAGGCGCTCGGCGGCGTCCTTGTCCATCAGGCCCTTTTCCACGGCCTTGGCGCGCAGGATGTTGGGGTCCATGCCCTTGCCGTCGTCAGAGATCGACAACAGGATGTGGTCGCCTTCCTGTTCGGCCGACAGCACCACCCGGCCGGTACGCGGCTTGCCAGCGGCCTCGCGCTCCTCGGGCATTTCCACACCGTGGTCGACCGCGTTGCGCACCAGGTGCACCAGCGGGTCGGCCAGGGCTTCGACCAGGTTCTTGTCGAGGTCGGTGTCTTCGCCGACCAGCTCCAGGTTGATCTCTTTCTTCAACTGCCGGGCCAGGTCACGCACCAGGCGTGGGAAGCGGCCGAAGACTTTCTTGATCGGCTGCATGCGGGTTTTCATCACCGCGGTCTGCAGGTCGGCGGTGACCACGTCGAGGTTCGACACGGCCTTGGACATGGCCTCGTCGCCGCTGTTCAGGCCCAGGCGCACCAGGCGGTTACGCACCAGCACCAGTTCACCGACCATGTTCATGATCTCGTCCAGGCGCGCAGTGTCGACCCGCACGGTGGTTTCCGCTTCGCTGGCAGCGTGTTTGTCGGCAGCCGGAGCCGGCGCGCGTGGCGCTGCGGCAGGCTTGCTGGCAGGTGCCGGCGCAGGCGCGGCAGCTGCAGCAGGTTTGGCTACTGGCTGGCTGTCGGCCTTGGGCGCAACCGGCGCCTGCACCTTGGCTGCGACAGGGGCTTCGGCAGCGGCCACTTCGCCGTTGAACTTGCCCTTGCCGTGCAACTGGTCCAGCAGCGCCTCGAACTCGTGCTCGCTGATTTCGTCGCCACCGGCAGCGGGCTCGGCAGCGGCAGGCGCCGATGCCTTGGCCGCAGGCAAGGCATCGGCCTGGAACGTGCCCTTGCCATGCAACTGGTCGAGCAGCGATTCGAATTCGGCGTCGGTAATTTCGTCGCTGGCCGCTTCCGGCGCGCTGGCAACCGCTGGCGCGGCAAGCTCGGCACTGAACTGGCCTTTGCCGTGCAACTGGTCGAGCAGCGATTCGAACTCGGCATCGGTGATTTCGTCACCTTCAGTGCTGCCAGCGCTGACGGTCTCGCCGTGCAGCTGGTCGTCGGCCGCTGCCTGGGCCTTGACCGCATCGAGCGAGTCGAGCAACTGCTCAAACTCGCTGTCGGTGATGTCCGGCTCCCCGGCGGCAACTTCGACAACCGGCTCCGGCGCGGCAGCGGCAGGCGCTTGGGCTTCTTGCGCAGCGCCCGGCTCGGCCAGACGCGACAAAGCCGCCAGCAGCTCGGGGGTGGCCGGGGTCACTTCGCTGCGCTCGCGCACCTGGCCAAACATGCTGTTGACCGTGTCCAGTGCCTCGAGCACCACGTCCATCAGTTCCGCATCGACCCGGCGCTCACCCTTGCGCAGGATATCGAAGACGTTCTCGGCGATATGGCAGCACTCCACCAGCTCGTTCAGCTGGAGGAAGCCGGCGCCCCCTTTTACAGTGTGGAAACCGCGAAAGATCGCATTGAGCAGGTCGGCATCGTCGGGTCGGCTTTCCAGCTCGACCAGTTGCTCGGACAGTTGCTCAAGAATTTCGCCGGCTTCTACCAGGAAATCCTGGAGGATTTCTTCATCGGCGCCGAAGCTCATCAAAGGTGCTCCTTAAAAACCCAGGCTGGACAGCAGATCATCGACATCGTCCTGACCGGACACGACGTCTTCACGCTTATCGGCATGAATCTGCGGACCTTCACCCCGAGTCGGATGTTTTTCTCGATCTTTTTCTGCGCGCAGCTGATCGTGGTCATGCTGGATGCCGGCAAAGCGGTCGACCTGGCTGGCCATCAGCACCAGTTTCAGCAGGTTGCTTTCCACCTCGGTCACCAGCGCGGTGACGCGCTTGATCACCTGGCCGGTCAGGTCCTGATAGTCCTGGGCCAGCAGAATGTCGTTGAGGTGGCCGGCGACCTTGCGGTTACCTTCGGCGCTGTGCGTCAGGAAACTGTCAACGCGTTTCACCAGGTCACGGAACTCCGGCGCAGCGACCTCGCGACGCATGAAGCGTTGCCAGTCGCTGCTCAGGGCGCTGGCCTCGCTGGCCAGGTCGTTGAGCACAGGGGTGCTTTCCTCGACCAGGTCCATGGTGCGGTTGGCCGCGCCCTCGGTCAGCCTGACCACATAGGACAGGCGCTCGGTGGCGTCGGTTATCTGCGACACCTCCTCGGCCTGCGGCATGGTCGGGTCGATCTGGAAACTGACGATGGCGCTGTGCAGCTCGCGGGTCAGCTTGCCGACTTCCTGGTACAGGCCGCGGTCGCGGGTCTGGTTCAGTTCGTGGATCAGCTGTACCGCCTCGCCGAAACGGCCGTGCTCGAGGCTCGCGACCAATTCCTGGGCATGCTTCTTCAGGGTCGATTCGAACTCGCCCAAAGACGTTTGTGATGAATCCATGGCGCCCCCCTGACGTGACTCAGCCGTTGACGCGTTCGAAGATCTTCTCGATCTTTTCTTTGAGAACCTGGGCGGTGAACGGCTTGACCACATAGCCATTGACGCCGGCCTGGGCCGCTTCAATGATCTGGTCGCGCTTGGCCTCGGCGGTCACCATCAGTACCGGCATGGCTTTCAGCTTGTCGCTGGCACGGACTTTACGCAGCAGGTCGATGCCGGACATGCCGGGCATGTTCCAGTCGGTTACCAGGAAGTCGTAATGGCCGTTTTCCAGCATCGGCAGCGCCGTGGTGCCGTCATCGGCTTCTTCGGTGTTGGTGAAGCCCAGATCACGCAACAGGTTCTTGATGATCCGCCGCATCGTCGAAAAATCGTCAACGATGAGGATTTTCATGTCTTTGTTCAAGTAGACCTCCAAGCAGTCTCAAACGCGCCCGGCTGCGAGCGCGCATTCAATCAAATCGGTGCAACATGGAAAACGCACGTGGAAAACGACTGCAACGACACCGGGTTCAACGCGCCCGCCATTCCCCCAGGCGGCTGCGCAGGCGCGCGGCACACTGGCTGTGCAACTGGCTGACCCGCGACTCGCTGACCCCAAGTACCTCACCGATTTCCTTGAGGTTCAGCTCTTCGTCGTAGTACAGCGCCAGCACCAGGCGCTCACGCTCCGGCAGGTTGGCGATGGCCTCGGTCAGGGCAGCCTGGAAGCGCTCGTCCTCCAGGCCACGCGCAGGCTCGACATGGCCACTGGCGCCATCTTCATGCAGCCCTTCGTGCTCGCCGTCCTGCAACAGGTCGTCAAAGCTGAACAGGCGGCTGCCCAAGGTGTCGTTCAAGATCCCGTAGTAATCATCGAGACTCAACTGGAGTTCGGCAGCAACTTCATGATCTTTAGCGTCACGCCCGGTTCTGGCCTCCACGGCACGCATCGCGTCGCTGACCATGCGCGTGTTGCGGTGCACCGAACGCGGTGCCCAGTCACCCTTGCGCACCTCGTCGAGCATGGCCCCGCGAATACGGATGCCGGCGTAGGTCTCGAAGCTGGCGCCCTTGCTGGCGTCGTACTTGTTGGCCACTTCGAGCAGGCCGATCATGCCAGCCTGGATCAGGTCCTCGACCTGCACATTGGCCGGCAAACGCGCCAACAGGTGGTAGGCGATGCGCTTGACCAGCGGGGCGTAGCGTTCGATCAGCTCGTACTGGGCGTCTTTCGATGCTCGGCTGTACATCTTGAAACCACTCGCATTCATAACACGGGTCCCGCGCTGGTGGGCTGTACCAGGCGCTCGACAAAGAATTCCAGGTGACCGCGCGGGTTGGCCGGCAGCGGCCAGCTGTCAACCTTCTGCGCAATCGCCTTGAATGCCAGAGCGCACTTGGAGCGAGGGAAGGCTTCGTAGACGGCGCGCTGCTTCTGCACGGCCTTGCGCACGCATTCGTCATACGGCACGGCGCCCACGTACTGCAGGGCGACATCGAGGAAGCGGTCGGTGACCTTGGTCAGCTTGGCGAACAGGTTGCGCCCTTCCTGCGGGCTCTGCGCCATGTTTGCCAGCACCCGGAAGCGGTTCATGCCGTAGTCGCGGTTGAGCAGCTTGATCAGGGCGTAGGCATCGGTGATGGAGGTGGGTTCGTCGCAGACCACCAGCAGCACTTCCTGGGCGGCGCGGACGAAGCTGACTACCGAGTCACCGATACCGGCAGCGGTGTCGATGACCAGCACGTCGAGGTTGTCGCCAATTTCGCTGAAGGCCTGAATCAACCCGGCATGCTGGGCCGGCGCCAGGTGCACCATGCTCTGCGTGCCCGAGGCTGCCGGCACGATGCGCACGCCGCCAGGGCCCTGCAGCATCACGTCGCGCAGCTCGCAGCGCCCTTCGATGACATCGGCCAGGGTCCGCTTGGGGGTGAGGCCAAGCAGCACGTCGACGTTGGCCAGGCCCAGGTCGGCGTCAAGCAGCATGACCCTGCGGCCAAGCTCGGCCAGCGCCAGGGACAGGTTCACTGAAACGTTAGTCTTGCCGACGCCACCTTTGCCACCGGTCACGGCGATCACCTGTACGGGATGCATGCTACCCATGTCTGTTATATACCTTGTCTCGCTGGGACCCAGGCCACACGTGGGGCAATTCTGCGTACCCCTTGGCATAGCTACCTTGCACACGCTTCATCATCAACCCGCTCGCCGTGGGTTGTGATAGAGATCAGCGAACATTTCGGCCATCGCCTCTTCGCTGGGCTCGTCCTGCTGCTGCACATTGACCGCGCGACTGACCAACTGGTGCCCGCGCGGCAGGTGCAGGTCGTCAGGAATGCGCGGCCCATCGGTCAGGTAGGCCACTGGCAGTTCATGACTGATGGCAAGGCTCAAGACGTCACCAAGGCTTGCCGTTTCATCGAGTTTGGTCAGGATGCAGCCGGCCAGGCCGCAGCGCTTGTAGCTGTGGTAGGCGGCGGTCAGCACCTGCTTCTGGCTGGTGGTGGCCAGGACCAGGTAGTTCTTCGCGGCGATACCGCGCCCGGCCAGGGTTTCCAGTTGCATGCGCAGGGCCGGGTCGCTGGCCTGCAGGCCGGCGGTATCGATCAGCACCACGCGCTTGCGCAGCAGCGGCTCCAGCGCCGCAGCCAGCGACTGGCCCGGGTCAACGTAGGTCACCGGCACGTTGAGGATGCGGCCCAGCGTCTTGAGCTGCTCCTGCGCACCGATGCGGAAGCTGTCCATGCTCACCAAGGCCAGGTTCTGCGCGCCGTACTTGAGCACGTAACGGGCGGCCAGCTTGGCCAGGGTGGTGGTCTTGCCCATGCCGGCCGGGCCGACCATGGCGATCACCCCGCCCTCTTCGATCGGCTCGATCTCGGGGATTTCGATCATGCGCGCCAGGTGTGCCAGCAGCATGCGCCAGGCCTGGCGTGGCTCATCGATACCAGCGGTCAGCTCCAGCAGTTCGCGGGCGATCGGGCCGGACAGGCCGATGCGCTGCAGGCGGCGCCAGACGGTGGCCTGCTGCGGCTTGCTGCCCTGCAGCTGGTTCCAGGCCAACGAGCCGAGCTGCACTTCCAGCAGCTCGCGCAGGCCGGACAACTCGGAGCGCATGGCATCGACCAGGCGCGCATCGACCGGCGCCGCAGCCGGGGCTGCAGCAGCGGGCTCGGGGGCGTCGACGTGCGGTTCGATCAACGGTTCGGCAGCAGTCAGCGACTGCCCGGCGAACAATTGGCGGTTGTTGTCGCTGCTGTCCGGGCGCGGGTCGAGTTCGGCGCGGGCCGTGGCGATGCGCGTATGGGTCTTGCGCAGCTCTTCTTCCAGCTCGGCATTCGGCACACGCGGGGCCAGGGCGGACAGCTTGTAGTCCAGCGCAGCCGTCAGCTCGACACCCCCGGCGATGCGGCGGTTGCCAATGATGGCGGCGTCAGCGCCCAGCTCATCGCGGACCAGCTTCATGGCCTGACGCATATCGGCGGCGAAAAATCGCTTAACTTGCATTATCCACTACCTCAGCCGTTAGGGCCCACGGTGGCAACGATGGTGACTTGCTTGTTGTCCGGTATTTCCTGATACGCCAACACATGCAAATTCGGTACGGCCAGGCGACCGAAACGCGACAGCATGGCGCGGATCGGGCCGGCGACCAGGAGGATGGCCGGCTGGCCCTGCATTTCCTGGCGCTGGGCCGCTTCGATCAACGAACGCTGCAGCTTCTCGGCCATGCTCGGCTCCAGAAGAACACCGTCTTCCTGACCTTGCCCGGCCCTTTGCAGACTATTGAGCAAGATCTGTTCCAACCTTGGCTCCAGGGTAATCACTGGCAGCTCCGACTCAATGCCGACAATGCTTTGCACGATGGCGCGACACAATCCGACGCGCACTGCCGCCACCAGCGCGGCGGTATCTTGACTCTTGCTGGCGTTGTTTGCGATCGCCTCGGCAATACTGCGAATATCGCGCACCGGCACCTGCTCCGACAACAACGCCTGCAGCACCTTGAGCAGGCCCGACAAGGAAATGACACCCGGCACCAGCTCTTCTGCAAGTTTAGGCGATGCCTTGGCCAGCACCTGCAGCAATTGCTGGACCTCTTCGTGGCCGATCAGTTCGTGGCAGTGCTTCTGCAGGATCTGGTTGAGGTGGGTGGCCACCACGGTACTGGCGTCGACCACGGTGTAGCCCAGCGACTGCGCCTGGGCGCGCTGGCCGACGTCGATCCACACCGCTTCCAGGCCAAACGCCGGGTCGCGCGCGGCAATCCCGTTGAGGGTGCCGAACACCTGCCCCGGGTTGATGGCCAGTTCGCGGTCCGGGTAGATCTCCGCCTCGGCCAGGATCACCCCCATCAGGGTCAGGCGATAGGCGCTGGGCTGCAGGTCGAGGTTGTCACGGATGTGCACGGTCGGCATGAGGAAGCCGAGGTCTTGCGAGAGCTTCTTGCGCACCCCCTTGATCCGCGCCAGCAACTGGCCACCCTGGTTGCGGTCGACCAGCGGGATCAGCCGGTAGCCGACCTCCAGGCCGATCATGTCGATGGGCGTGACGTCGTCCCAGCCCAGCTCCTTGGTCTCCAGCGCGCGCTGCGGCGAAGGCAGCAGGTCCTGCTGGCGCTGCGCCTCTCGTTGCGCCTCGAGCTTGGCCTTCTGCTGCTTCTTCCACACCAGGTAGGCGCCGCCGCCGGCCAGCAGGCCAAGGCTGAGGAAGGCGATATGCGGCATGCCCGGCACCAGGCCCATGACGACCATCAGCGCGCCGGACACTGCCAGGGCCTTGGGCGAATCGAACATCTGCCGGTTGATCAGCTTGCCCATGTCTTCGGAACCCGAGGCGCGGGTGACCATGATCGCGGCGGCGGTGGACAACAGCAGCGAAGGCAACTGCGCCACCAAACCGTCACCGATGGTCAGCAAGGCGTACACCTTGCCGGCATCGCCGAAGCTCATGCCGTGCTGCAGCATGCCGATCAGCATGCCGCCGATCAGGTTGATGAACAGGATCAGCAGGCCGGCGATGGCATCACCGCGGACGAACTTGCTGGCACCGTCCATCGAACCGTAGAACTCGGCTTCCTGCGCCACTTCGGCACGGCGGTGCTTGGCCTGGGCCTGGTCGATCAGGCCGGCGTTGAGGTCGGCGTCGATCGCCATCTGCTTGCCGGGCATGGCATCCAGGGTGAACCGCGCGCTCACTTCCGAGATTCGCCCGGCGCCCTTGGTCACCACCACGAAGTTGATGATCATGAGGATGGCGAACACCACGGCACCGACCACGTAGTTACCGCCGATCACCACCTCGCCGAAGGCCTGGATCACCTTGCCGGCAGCGCCGTGGCCTTCCTGGCCATGCAGCATTACCACCCGGGTGGAGGCCACGTTCAGGGCCAGGCGTAACAGCGTGGCCACCAGCAGGATGGTGGGAAACGCGGCGAAATCGAGCGGGCGCAGGGCGTATACGCACACCAGCAGCACCACGATCGACAGGGCGATGTTGAAAGTGAAGAACACGTCGAGCAGGAACGGTGGTATCGGCAACATCATCATTGCCAACATGACCAGCAACAACAGCGGCACACCCAGGTTGCCCCGACCGAGGCCGGCCAGGTTGTGACGGGCGTTGCTGATTAACTGAGTGCGATCCACCGCGAGTCCTCTTGATGCAAAACTTTGACGCCCGGGGGGCGCCTGGGCGTGGCTTTGCAAGAAGCTTTCCAACTTTGTCCGGATTTAGGGAATTAGCGGCAGTGAGACCGAGCGCCGCGCGGGCGGCGCTCGGTCTCACAGGCGCCAAATGCTCACCTGTCAGCTGTCACGCCGCAGGTCCGGTGGAATCGGCAGATCTTCCTTCAACGGCTCTGGCCGCTTACCCTTGCCAGCCCGGTACTGACGAATCTGGAACACATAGGCCAGTACCTGCGCCACCGCCAGGTACAAGCCGGCAGGAATTTCCTGCTCCAGCTCGGTGGAGTAATAGATCGCCCGCGCCAAAGCCGGCGACTCAAGAATCTGAACCTTGTGCTCCACGCCAATTTCGCGAATCTTCAAGGCAATGAAATCGGTACCCTTGGCCAGCAGCAACGGCGCCGCCCCGCCCTTCTCCGGGTCATACTGCAAGGCCACCGCATAGTGCGTCGGGTTGGTGATGATCACGTCGGCCTGCGGCACCGCTGCCATCATCCGCCGCTGCGAAACTTCCCGCTGCAGCTGGCGGATCCGCTGCTTGACCTCGGGCTTGCCTTCGCTGTCCTTGTACTCGTCCTTGACTTCCTGCTTGGTCATCTTCAGCTTGTTGTGCGCCTGCCACAGCTGGTACGGCACGTCCGCCGCAGCAATCAGCAGCAACCCGGCCGCCATCCACAACGCGCTCCAGCCCACCACCTGCAGGCTGTGGATGATCGCCTGCTCCAGCGGCTCGTTGGCAATCGCCAGCAAAGCCTGGCGATCGTTCATCAACACCACCACCGCAATCACCAGGATCACGAAGAACTTGGCCAGCGCCTTGATCAGCTCGGTCAAGGCATTCATCGAGAACATCCGCTTGATCCCCGCCAGCGGGTTCATGCGACTGAACTTGGGTTGCAACAGGCTGCCGGAAAACAGGAAGCCGCTCAGGGCGATAGGCGCCACGAACGAGATCACGAACAGCAGGATCAGCACCGGCTGCGTCGCCCACAGCGCCATCTTGCCCGAGGCCAGCAGCAGGGCGGTCATGGCCCGCTCGTCGACGATGGCGTCGCGGCTCAGGCTGAAGTTCATGCGCATGATCGCCAGCAGCGTTTCCGCCATGTAGCCACCGAATGCCAGCAGGCCACCGGCGCCAGCCAGGGTCACCGCCACCGTGTTCAGTTCCTTGGAGCGCGCTACTTCGCCTTTCTCGCGGGCATCGCGCTTGCGCTTGTCGGTGGGGTCTTCTGTCTTGTCCTGACCGCTCTCGCTTTCCGCCATGTTCAGCGCGCCCTTGCCAGTTCACGCAGCCATTGCAGCGCTTCGCTGGCCAATGCCTGGTAGTGGGACAGGATATCGGCCAGGCCGATCCAGAAAATGCCCATGCCAAGCACCAGGGTCAGCGGGAAACCGATGGAAAAGATGTTCAATTGCGGCGCCGCACGGGTCATCACGCCAAAGGCGATGTTCACCACCAGCAACGCCGCGATCACCGGCAGGATCAACAGCAGCCCGGCGCCGAACACCCACCCCAGGCGCCCGGCCATTTCCCAGAACTGGTTGACCGCCAGCGCGCTGCCCACCGGCAAGGTGGTGAAGCTTTCGGTAAGCACTTCGAACACCACCAGGTGGCCGTTCATCAACAGGAAAAGCACGCTCACCAGCATGGTCATGAACTGGCTGATGACCGCGACGTTGACGCCGTTGGCCGGGTCGACCATCGACGCGAAGGCCATGCCCATCTGCACCGCCACCACCTGGCCGGCGATCACGAACGCCTGGAACAGCAGCTGCAGGGCGAAGCCGAACAGCGTCCCGACGATGATCTGCTCGGCGCACAACAGCAGGCCGCGCAGGCTCAATGGGTCGAACTCGGGCAGCGGCGGCAGCGCCGGAACGATCACCACGGTAATCGCCAGCGCCACATACAGGCGCACCCGCGCCGGCAGCATGCGGGTACCGAGAATGGGCATGGTCATCAGCACTGCAGTCACCCTGAACAACGGCAGGATGAAGGTGGCGACCCAGGTGCCGATCTGCGTGTCGGTCAGCTCCAGCATCGTCGCCTCAACCGATCAGGTGCGGGATGTTGGTGTACAGCCCGGTGATGTACTCCATGAACTTCTGCACCAGCCACGGCCCGGCGATGATCAGCGTGACCAGCATCACCAGCAGGCGCGGCAGAAAGCTCAGGGTCTGTTCGTTGATCTGCGTGGCGGCCTGGAACATCGCCACCACCAGGCCCACCAGCAGGCTCGGCACCACCAGCACGGCCACCATCAGGGTGGTCAGCCACAAGGCATCGCGAAACAGGTCGACAGCTACTTCCGGGGTCATCGGTGGCTCTCCTTGACGGCGTCAGACGCCGCCGAAACTGCTGGCCAGGGTGCCCATGATCAGCGCCCAGCCATCGACCAGGACGAACAGCATGATCTTGAACGGCAACGAAATGATCAGCGGCGACAGCATCATCATGCCCATGGCCATCAGCACACTGGCCACCACCATGTCGATGATCAGGAACGGGATGAAGATCATGAAACCGATCTGGAACGCGGTCTTCAGCTCGGAGGTGACGAACGCCGGCACCAGGATGGTCAGCGGGACCTGGTCCGGGCCGGCAATGTCGGTGCGCTTGGACAAGCGCATGAACAGGTCGAGGTCGCTTTGCCGGGTTTGCGCCAGCATGAAGTCCTTGAGCGGCCCCTGGGCTTTGTCGATGGCCTGCTGGGCGGTCATCTGTTCCTTCAGGTACGGCTGCAGCGCGTCCTGGTTCACCCGGTCGAACACCGGCGCCATGATGAACATGGTGAGGAACAGTGCCATTCCGGTGAGCAGCTGGTTCGACGGCGTCTGCTGCAGGCCAAGGGCCTGGCGCAGGATCGAGAACACGATGATGATGCGGGTAAAGCTGGTCATCAGGATGACGAACGCGGGAATGAAGCTGAGCGCCGTCATGATCAGCAGGATCTGCAGGCTGACCGAATACTCCTGCTGCCCGTCCGCCGTATTGGACAGGGTAATGGCCGGGATCGACAGCGGGTCGGCGGCCAGGGCCAGCGGCGCCGCCAGCAGCAGCGCCAGAATCAACAACAAACGCAGCGCGCCGCTCATCACTTCTTGTCCTTAGGGTCCTTGCCCATCAGCTCCATCAGCCGCTGGGCGAACTCCGGCGTCGCCTGACGGGCGCTTTCCGGTACTGCCACGGGCTCGGCCAGTACATGCAGGGCCTCGATGCTGCCCGGGGTATGGCCGATCAGGATCTGCGCCTTGCCCACCTGCACCAGCAGCAGGCGGTCACGCGGGCCGATGGCCCGGCTGCCGACGATCTCGATCACCTGCCCGCCCTTCACGGCGCTCCCCTGCATGCGTCGCAGCAGCCAGGCCAGGAAGAAAATCAGGCCGACCACCAGCAGCAGGCCGAAGACCATCTGCGCCAGCTGCCCGCCCAGGCTGCCAGGCGCAGCCGCAGGCGTTGCCGTCGGCGTGGCCGCGGCCAGGCCGGCCTGGCTGGCAAGCAGCGTGGCGAACGCCAGGATGGTGCGCATCGTGCCCTTCACTCAGCGCAGCTTCTTGATACGTTCGCTGGGGCTGATCACGTCGGTCAGGCGGATGCCGAACTTCTCGTTGACCACCACCACTTCGCCATGGGCGATCAGCGTGCCGTTGACCAGGACATCGAGCGGCTCACCGGCCAGGCGATCAAGCTCGATGACCGAACCCTGGTTGAGCTGCAGCAGGTTGCGGATATTGATCTCGGTGCTGCCCACTTCCATGGAAATGTTCACCGGGATGTCCAGGATCACGTCCAGGTTCGGGCCTTCCAGGCTGACGTTCTCGCTCGGCTTCGGCGAGCTGGCGAATTCTTCCATCGGCAAGCGGCCCGGCCCGCCAGCGCTGCTACCGGTGTCGCCACCCAGCAGTGCATCGATGTCGGCCTGGCCGGCGGCACCGGTTTCCTCCAGTGCCGCAGCCCATTCATCGGCCAGCGCCTGGTCCTCTGGGGAGGTGATCTCGTTTTCGTTAGCCATGATTTCCTCGACAGGCATTCAATACGTTATGAGCGACCGGCTCGCCGTCAGCGGCGTTCGATCGGGTCGATGATCTGCAGCGCCAGGTTGCCCTTGTGCGAACCCAGGCGCGCCTTGAACGAAGGCACGCCGTTGGCGCGCAACACCAGGTGTTCAGGCAGCTCAACCGGAATCACGTCGCCTGGCTGCATGTGCAGGATGTCGCGCAGCTTCAGCTGGCGCCGGGCGACCGTGGCACTCACCGGCACGGCCACGTCCAGCACGTCCTCGCGCAAGGCCTTGATCCAGCGCTCGTCCTGGTCGTCCAGGTCGGACTGGAAGCCGGCATCGAGCATTTCCCGCACCGGCTCGATCATCGAGTAGGGCATGGTCACGTGCAGGTCGCCGCCACCGCCGTCCAGCTCGATGTGGAAGGTCGATACCACCACCGCCTCGCTGGGGCCGACGATGTTGGCCATGGCCGGGTTGACCTCCGAGTTCATGTACTCGAAGGTGACTGGCATGATCGCCTGCCAGGCTTCCCGCAGGTCGACGAAGCACTGGTCCAGCACCATGCGCACCACGCGCAGCTCGGTAGGGGTGAACTCGCGGCCTTCGATCTTGGCGTGACGGCCGTCGCCGCCAAAGAAGTTGTCCACCAGCTTGAACACCAGCTTGGCGTCGAGGATGAACAGCGCGGTGCCGCGCAGTGGCTTGATCTTGACCAGGTTGAGGCTGGTCGGCACGTACAGCGAATGCACGTATTCGCCAAACTTCATCACCTGCACGCCGCCCACCGCCACGTCGGCGGAGCGACGCAGCAGGTTGAACATGCTGATCCGGGTGTAACGGGCGAAGCGCTCGTTGATCATTTCCAGGGTCGGCATGCGACCCCGCACGATACGGTCCTGACTGGTCAGGTCATAGCTTTTGATGCTGCCAGGCTCGGTGGCACTCTCGGTCTGCACCAGACCGTCGTCGACGCCATGCAACAAGGCATCGATTTCATCCTGGGACAGCAGGTCCTGTACGGCCATTGCGGACTCCTACTGCAATACGAAATTGGTAAACAGCAACTGGTCGACGACCGGCTTGCCGACTTCCTTCTGCGCCACTTCCTGGACCACCGCGGTAGCCTTCTGGCGCAGCATCTCCTGCCCGACCGGGCTGCCGGCCAAGGTATCGAAGCCCTGCCCGGAGAACATCATCACCAGGTTGTTGCGGATCACCGGCATGTGCACCTTGAGGGCGTCGAGGTCGGCCTGGCTGCGCGCCTGCATGGTAATGCTCACCTGCATGTAGCGCTGGCGACCATTCTGGTTGAAGTTGACCACGAAGGCCGGGGCCAGCGGCTCGTAGATCGCCGCAGGCTTGACGTTACCGGCTGTTGCCTCGGCGGCCGGGGCCGGCTCGCTCTTGTGCATGATGAACCAGGTAGCGCCCACCGAAAGGCCGATCGCCAGCAACAGGCCGACGACCGCCAGCAGGATCAGCTTGAGTTTGCCTTTAGTGGCGGGGTCTTTGACTGCTTCGCTTTTCGCCATGCCAATAATCCGTCGTCCATCGGGGGTTCAAGGGAGGATGGCTTGGCTTGAGCAAGTGTTATGCCAGATTTGCGATTGAGGGGTCTTGCGCCTGCGAAATCGAGCGCCGCGCGGGCGGCTCGATCTCCCAGCCCCCGCAAACGCTCAAGCCATGCACCAAGGCTGGCAACCATGGCCTGACAGGTTCGGCACGTTGCAACCCATGCAGGAGCGGATTTATCCGCGATGCGCCGCGGGGGCGGCGCTGGCCCTCAAAAGGCCGCGAAACCCAAGGCATACACCCCGACATCAGGCGTAATAATCGACCGCACTGTCACCGACAACCAGCTGCTGTTCCACAGCGCGGCTGCTGTCGGCCAGCTCGGCACCGCCCTGCTCGGCCTGGCGCGCCGCCACCCCGGACAACTGGCTGCCCTGGGCCTGCGCCTGCTGCTGATGCTGTTGCTGCCCGCGTGACTGGTCGGCCACGTTGACATCCGGCTGGGCCAGCCCCTGCTGGCTGAACAGTTCGCGCAGGCGGTGCACCTGGCTGTCGAGAGCGTCACGCACGCCGGCGTGGCCACTGATGAAGGTGATCTGGGTCGCCTGGTCCGTCGCAACATTGACGCGAATGTCCAGGCGCCCAAGCTCTGCCGGCTCCAGCTGGATATCCGCCGACTTGAGGTTCTGGCTGGACAGGTACATGACCCGGTTGACCAGGCCCTCGGCCCAGGCGTTCTGGTTCATCGGCAGCGGCTGGTGCAACGGGCTGGCATTCGCCGGCACGGCGTTGGCGGTCTTGGCCGTGGCGGCCTGGGTCAGATTGGCCAGACGATTGGCGAAATCGTCGACGCGGGTGTCGCTGCTGGCGCTCTTGGTGTCCTTCAGGCCATCTTCGAGCAAAGCGCCGAAGGCCTTGTCCCCAGGCTCCGCGCTGTCGCCTGCTCCACCACCGGCATTTTCCACCAGGCTCGCCAAGCTATTGACGGCCACAGCCCCCTCTTCCGCCTGGGCTTGCGCCGGGTCCAAGGCATGTGCCGAGGTTGCTCCCTTGGCCTGGGCACTGTGCTCCAGCGCCAGGCGCAAGGTCGGCAGGTTGGCCAGCGGGTCGGCGTCAGGGTCGAAGTCTTCCTCGGCTGCCGGCGCCTCGGGCTGCGCGGCCGGAACCTGCGCCGTGGCAGCCTGCAGCACCGGTGCCACGGTCTCGGCCTGGGCCTGGATCAGTTGTGCGCCAGGCTGGGCGTCGGTGACCTGGCCAGCGACCAGGCTGGCATCACGCAGGTCGGTGTCGGCCCGAGTGTCGGCTTGAGTGTCGCCCCGCGTGTCGACCTGTCCGTCGGCTGGCAATGGTTTGCCGTCATCGGCAACAGCGGACGTGTCGGCAGGATCGGCCTTGCCGCCCTGCACCGGGTCAGGCTTGTCCTTGGGCTTGCCCTGGGCGACCTTGTCGTTCTGCCCGACCGGCTTGTCCCGCCCCTGCCTGGCCATCACCTGGTCGAAGCCGGCGCCCTTGTCCGCCGGCGCCTGCAGCGGCTTGTCGACCTGTGCGGAGGCCGACCGCGCGGGGTTGGCAATGGCGTTGGCTTGCAACAACGGGTTGGGTGCGACAGGCATCGAGCGGTCTCCGCGCCAGGAACAAAAAAGACATCCGCTCGGACAAAGCAAGACTCGCGCCAAGTCGCCTGTCAACCGGTCAAAATACGTTGCTGCTCACCCCGGTAGAAGTGCTGCACCTCGGCGAACTCCTGATCGATGCGGGTGATCAGGTCTTCGATGCCATACAGCGGGCGTCGCCGTGCGCGCTCCTCCAGCTGCTGGCAAAGGCCGGCCAGGGCCACAGCCCCCATGTTGCTGCTGCTGCCCTTGAAGCTGTGCGCGGCCGCACCGAGCTCCTCGGCACTTTTGGCCGCGTGCAACTGGCCCAGGCGCCGTTCGGAGTCTTCGAGAAATGTCTGCACCAGTTGCAGGTAGCCATCTTCCATGACTTCACGCAGGTCGCTGAGTACCTTTTGGTCAATATGCATGTCAGTCACTTGTTCACTCCCTTGATCAAGCCAGATTATGCCCGAGCCAGCCCATGGCTCACCAGACGAACTCCACCTCTGCGCAACGCCCGCCCTCGCTCCAGCGCGCGCTGCTGGCCAGCCGCCGGACCAGGTTCAGGCCACGTCCGCTCAGCCCCTGCTCCATTGCCGGCCGCGCCAGCACCTGCTGCACATCGAACCCTGCACCACTGTCGCGGACCTCGATGATAAGACGCCCACCCTCGCCGTACGGTTCAACCTTGAAGTCGATGCGCACGTAACCGTCGGTCAGCTGCATCAGGCGCCGGGCGCGCTCCCGGTAGTAGGCGGCAAAGCCCTGCACATCGCGCTTGAGCTGCGAGTCCAGGCCCAGCACGCCATGCTCCAGGGCGTTGGAATACAGCTCGCTGAGTACACTGTGCAGGTTGCCGGTACGCGCGCGCAGGCCGTGGATTTCCTGCAATAACTGCACCAGGTAAGGTACCGGGTTGAAGCGTTCGAGGCTCTCGCCGCGCACTTCGAAGCGCAGCGACCAGTGCAGCGGGCTGGAGCGACCACTGTCCGAGTAGATCACCGGCGCCGGCACCCGCTCCTCGGCACTGGACATACGAATGTCGCACAGGCTGATGTCATCGCGCGGGCGCCCGCCGAAGCGCTCCAGGGCCTGCATCACTTCATCGAACAACTGCGCCGGGTCACGGTTGTCGGCCAGCACCTCGCGCAGGCGCTGAACACCGAACAGGCGTTCCTGGTCGTCGGCGGTATCGATCACGCCGTCCGACAGCAGCAGCAGGCGCTCGCCGGGCGCCAGCGGCAGTACCTCGGTACTGTCATCGAAGCGCTCGGCAGCCAGAATGCCCAGTGGCAGGTGTTGCGAGCTCAATACCGACAGCACTTGCCCCTCCACCGACAGGCGATAGCCATCAGGCATGCCGCCGTTCCACACTTCCACCGAACCGCGCTGCGCATTGAGGTCGAGCAACAGCGCGCAACAGAACATGTCCACCGGCAGGATGCGCTTGAGCTTGGCATTCATCTCGCGCAGGATCTGCGCGATACCGTAGCCCTTGGCGGTCATGCCATAGAACACTTCGGCCAGCGGCATCGCCCCTACCGCCGCCGGCAGGCCGTGGCCGGTGAAATCACCGAGCAGCACACGCATGTCGCCGGACGGGGTGAACGCGGCCAGCATCAGGTCGCCATTGAACAGCGCGTAAGGCGATTGCAGGTAGCGGATATTGGGCGCGGCCAGGCAGCCGGAGTGGGCCACCTTGTCGAACACCGCCTTGGCCACCCGCTGTTCATTCAGCAGATGATCATGGTGCCGGGCAATCTGGTCGCGCTGCTCCAGCACGGTGGCCTGCAGGCGGCGCAAGCGGTCCATGGCGCGGATCTTGGCGCCGAGTATCACTGCACTGTAGGGTTTGGCCATGAAGTCATCGCCACCGGCCTCCAGGCAGCGCACCAGGCCCTCCTCCTCGTTCAGCGAGGTCAGGAAAATGATCGGCACCAGCGCCTCGCCGGCCAAGGCCTTGATCTGCCGCGCCGCCTCGAAACCATCCATTACCGGCATCAGCGCATCCAGCAGGACCAGCTGCGGGCGCTGCTCGATGAACAGCGCAACCGCCTGTTCACCGTTTTCCGCAGTGAATACCTGGTGGCCCTGACGGCGGACGATCTGCGCCAGCAGCAGGCGGTCGGCGGCCCCATCCTCGGCGACCAGCACGGTCAACGCCTGTTCGGCCGGCATGTCGGCGCTCAACTGATATCGAAGAGTTTTTCAAAATTGGAGATGGCGAGGATCTTGCGAACATCGGAGCTGGCATTCACCACCCGTATGTCCGGATCGTCACCACCGACATGGTCACGCAGCAACAGCAGCATGCCGAGCGCGGAACTGTCGAGGTAGGTGGTTTCCTTGAGGTCGACGACCACCGAATCGGGCCAGTTGGGCTGACGTTCGTAGGCGTCGCGAAATTCCTGGTGCTTGCCGAAATCGAAGCGCCCCTTGATCTTGATCGTCAGCTTTTTCCCGTCCTGCGAAAAATCAGTCTCGACTGCCATGCTAGCGATTCCTTCGATGATGGCGGATACAGCTCCTTAAAGGTTTAGCAGGCAACGGCGGGTGCTGCAAGCGATGCGGCTTGTGGCTACCGGCTGCCAGCGGATCGTCAAAGCGGATGCTGCCGTGGCAGGCGCTGGGACAGTTCATCGAGCAGGCGCTGCTCGCGCTTGTCTTCCGCGCGCCGGGCTTCTTCCTGGTAGCGCTGCACCAGCTTGCGCAAGCCCTCCACCCGGGCATAGGCCTGCTGCCAGGCGCCACGCGCGTTGTTGAGGTTGTTCTGGTGCCAGGTCAGGCTTTGCCGCTGCTGGGTCATGGCCGTTTCCAGTTGCCCGAGGAAACGCTGGTAGTTGACCAGCCAACTGCCATTGACCCCCTGCCCGCCACGGTTGATCCACTGCAGCTGGTAATCCTCACGGAACCGTTCGAGTTCAGCCAGCTTGGCCTGGGCCGTCGCCACCTGTTGCTGAAAATGCCCGAGGCGCTGGGCCGCCTTGCGCTCGGCCTCCTCGGCCATGTCCACCACTGGCGCCAGGCGCGCGGCACGTCCGGGCAGGGCCATGGCCTATCAGCTCGCCGGGGGCGTGAAGATCGCCCCCAACTGTTCGCGGCTTTGCGCCATGCCCACGTTCTCGTCCAGGCCCTGGCGCAGGAATTCGACCATCTGCGATTGCAGGGCGATAGCCAGGTCGGTTTCCGGGTCGCCGCCGGCGACGTAGGCCCCGACGCTGATCAGGTCGCGGCTTTGCGAGAGGCGTGACCACAACTGCTTGAGTTTCTGCGCCTGGCGCAGATGGTCGGCATCGACCACCTGGGGCATGACCCGGCTGATCGAGGCCTCGATGTCGATGGCCGGGTAATGGCCCTCCTCGGCCAGCCGCCGCGACAGCACGAAGTGGCCGTCGAGCACACCGCGCGCGGAGTCGGCGATCGGGTCCTGCTGGTCGTCACCTTCGGACAGCACGGTGTAGAACGCAGTGATCGAACCCCCGCCCGGCTCGCCGTTACCTGCCCGCTCCACCAGCTTGGGCAGCTTGGCGAACACCGACGGCGGGTAACCCCGGGTGGCCGGCGGCTCGCCAATGGCCAGGGCGATTTCCCGCTGGGCCTGGGCGAAACGGGTCAGCGAGTCCATCAGCAACAGCACGTTCTTGCCCTTGTCGCGGAAGTACTCGGCAATGCGTGTGCAGTACATGGCGGCGCGCAGGCGCATCAGCGGCGCATCGTCGGCCGGCGAAGCGACCACCACCGAACGCTTGAGGCCTTCTTCACCCAGGATATGCTCGATGAATTCCTTCACCTCGCGGCCACGCTCGCCGATCAGGCCGACCACGATGATCTCGGCTTCGGTGAAGCGGGTCATCATGCCCAGCAGCACCGACTTACCCACGCCGGTACCCGCGAACAGGCCCAGGCGCTGGCCACGGCCCACCGTCAGCAGCCCGTTGATACTGCGGATACCCACGTCCAACGGCTTGCTGATCGGGTCGCGGTTGAGCGGGTTGATCACCGGCCCGTCCATCGGCACCCAGTCCTCGGCCTTCATTCCGCCCTTGCCATCCAGCGGCCGGCCGGCGCCGTCGAGTACCCGGCCAAGCATGCTCATGCCCATCGGCAGACGGCCGCTGTCATCCAGCGGTACCACGCGGGCACCGGGGGCGATGCCGACGATGCTGCCCACCGGCATGAGGAACACCTTGGACCCGGCAAAGCCCATGACTTCGGCCTCGACCTGCACCGGGTGGTAGCTGTCGTCGTTGATCACCAGGCAGCGGGTACCGACCGCCGCGCGCAGGCCTTCGGCCTCCAGGGTAAGGCCGACCATGCGCAGCAGGCGGCCTTCCACGACGGGCTGGGCAGGCAGGTCGACAGCCTCGGCATAGCTGCCCAGGCGTTTGCCGAAGCTGGTGCGCTCAAGCTTCATCGGAGCGGGCCAGGTCGACAGCGATATCGGGTGCCGCCGGATGCAGGGAATGGTCATGCAAGCGGTCGAACAGTTGCGCCACGGCTTTCTCGATGCGGGTTTCCATGGTTGCATCGATACGGCTGTGAGCGGTCTCGATGCGACAGCCGCCCGGCAGCAGGGCGCTGTCTTCCAGCAACCGCCAGTTCTCCTCATGGCGCTCGCGCAGCGCCTTGACCAGCTCGAAGTCCTGGGGGTTGAGGTGGATCCGGATGTTGTCCGCGCCCATGGGCAGCAGTTTGAGCGCCTCGCGCAGTACCTGGGTGATGTGGCTGGAATCGCCGCGCAGTTCGCGACCGATGACCTGGCGCGTCATGTGCGCCACCAGGTGGATCACCGATTTCTCGATCTGCGTATCCTGTTCGGCGATCGGCTCCATCAGGTTGGTCATCAGGCGCTCAAGGCTTTCCAGCTTGGCCTTCAGGGCCTCTTCGGCTTCCTGGCGCACCTTCAGCTGGGTGCTGTGGAAGCCCTCGCGCTCGCCGATGGCGAAACCTTCGTTGTAGGCCTCCTGGCGGATGGCCTCGAGTTCTTCCAGGGTCAGCGGCTGGACTTCCTCCAGCGGCACTTCCTCGACTTCTTCCTCGATGACCTCGGGCTCAGGCTCGGGTTCGGGCTCCGGCTGCGGGTCGAAGCTGGGCAGCGCCCACACATCCACGCCCTCGAGGTCGTGGGCGCGGATCAGGTCGCTGGGGTGACGTTCTTTGGTGGGCATGCTGTCATGTTCTCAAACCATGTGCAGCCGACACGGTCCCTGTGGGAGCGGGTTTACCCGCGAAAGCGTCGGCAGCGACAACCTCTATCGCCAGGTCTGACGCCTTCACGGGTAAACCCGCTCCCACAAGGGGCGGCGTCGGTCTCAGATCGCGAATACCTTAGATCATTTCCTCGGCGCCCTTGCCGCCGAGCACGATCTCGCCGGCCTCGGCCATGCGTCGGGCGATGGTGAGGATTTCCTTCTGCGCCGTTTCCACGTCGCTGACCCGCACTGGCCCCTTGGCTTCCAGGTCGTCGCGCAGCAGCTCGGAAGCACGTTTGGACATGTTCTTGAAAATCTTGTCCTTGACCCGCTCGTCGGCGCCCTTGAGCGACACCACCAGCACATCCGACGACACTTCACGCAGCAGCGCCTGGATGCCACGGTCGTCGACGTCGGCCAGGTTGTTGAAGACGAACATCAGGTCCTCGATCTGCTCCGACAGGTCGCTGTCGATTTCGCGGATCGCGTCCATCAGTGCACCTTCGACCGAACTGTCGAGGAAGTTCATGATGTCGGCCGCACGCTTGATGCCACCCAGGGTCGTCCGTGCAGCGTTGGAGTTGCCCGAGAACTGCTTCTCGAGGATCTGGTTCAGCTCCTTCAGCGCCGCCGGTTGCACGGTGTTCAGCGAGGATACGCGCAAGACGATGTCCAGGCGCACCTTGTGGTCGAAGTTGCTCAGCACTTCGCCAGCCTGGTCGGGGTCGAGGTAGGCCACCACGATGGCCTGGATCTGCGGGTGTTCGTAGCGGATCACGTCGGCCACGGCACGCGGCTCCATCCACTTGAGGCTGTCCAGGCCGCTGGTGTTGCCACCGAGCAGGATGCGGTCGACCAGGCCGTTGGCCTTGTCCTCGCCAAGGGCCTGGTTGAGCATCTTGCGAATGTACGCGTCGGAACCGACACCGAGGCTGGTCTGGTCGCCGACGATCTCGACGAACTCGCTCATCACCTGCTCGACCTGGTCGCGGTGCACATTGCCCATCTGCGCCATCGCCACACCGACCCGCTGCACTTCCTTGGGCCCCATGTGGCGCAGCACCTGGGCCGCATCGGTCTCGCCCAGCGAGAGCAGGAGGATCGCCGCTTTGTCGACGCGGCTCAGCTTGGCGGTAACGGCTCGGTTATCACTCATCGGCGTTGATCCACTCTTTCACGACCTGGGCCACACGGCCCGGGTCTTCGGCCACCAGGCCTTTGATTGCGTTGAGCTGTGCCTCGTAGCCCTCGGTCGGGCTAGGCAGCAGAATGCTTGTCGGGCCACCCAGAGTGACGCGGTCGCTGGCCAGTTCGCCATCCAACCCCACCATGCCGCCCAGCTCCATGTCGCTATCCTGGGCAGCCTGCTTGCCGCCCCCGGTGATATTGTTCAGCACCGGCCGCAGTACACCGAACACCAGTACCAGGATGAACACCACGCCCAGCACCTGCTTGACGATGTCCCAGAACCACGGCTGCTGGTAGAAGGCGATGTCGGCGACTTCCTCGCCTCGGTCAGCGGCGAACGGCACGTTGATCACCGTCACGCTGTCGCCACGGCTGGCATCGAAACCGACCGCATCCTGCACCAGGCGGGTGAAGCGCGCCAGGTCCTCGGCACCCCACGGCGCACGGGTGGTGTCGCCAGTGGCCGGGTCGACCTTGACCTGGTCATCCACGACCACGGCCACCGACAGACGGGTCATGCGCCCCTGCTGCTGGCGGGTGTGGCTGATGGAACGGTCCAGCTCGAAGTTCTTGGTGCTCTGCTGACGCTTGTCCGACGGGTACGGCGCCAGCATCGGCTGGCCGGTGGCCGGGTCCATGATCTGCTGGCCGTTGGCGTCTACCAGCGGCTGGCCGGGCTGGATGGCCGCCGCCGGCGTGGCTGCGCCACCGGTGGTCTGCGGTGCCGAGGCCGGGCCTGGCGGCTGGTTGCTCAGCGCACCAGGAACGCCCTGCGGGCCCTGGCTGCTGGCACGTTGTTCGTCGACCGACTGCTCGCTGCGCAAGGCCGGCTGGTCGGGGTTGAACTGCTCGGAAGTGGACTCGACCGCGCTGAAGTCAAGGTCGGCAGACACTTCGGCCTTGTAGCGGTCATTACCCAGCACCGGTTGCAGGATGTTGTGCACGCGCTGGGTGAGCAGGCTTTCCACCCGGCGGCTGTAGTCGAACTGCTTGCCGGCCTGGGTCAGGGCGGTGTCCTGGATCTGCTCGGACAGCAGGTTGCCTTTCTGGTCGACCACGGTGACCTGGGACTTGTCCAGTTCCGGCACGCTGGTCGCGACCAGGTTGACGATGGCCATCACCTGCCCGGCTTCCAGGGCACGGCCCGGGTACAGCTCGACCAGCACCGAGGCGCTGGGCTTGCGCTCGTCACGGACGAACACCGAGCTTTTCGGAATCGCCAGGTGCACGCGTGCGCCCTTGACATTGTTCAGGCTGGACACGGTACGCGCCAGTTCGCCTTCCAGGCTGCGACGATAACGGGTGGCTTCCATGAACTGGCTGGTGCCCAGGCCCTGCTCCTTGTCGAGCAGCTCGAAGCCGACATTGCCATCGCTCGGCGCCACGCCGGCCGCGGCCAGTTTCAGGCGCGCCCGGGAGAGGTCGTCGGCCTTGACCAGCAGAGCGCCGGAATTGGGCTCGACGTTGTAGGGGATGTCGGCAGCAGCCAGGGTATCCATGACCTGCTTGGTGTCCATGCCCGCCAGGCTGCCATACAGCGGGCGGTAATCCGGTTGTTGCGACCACAGCACCACGGCAAAGCCGATCGCCACGCTGGCGGCCAGGCCGACCAACAGGCCGACCTGACGCAGCATGGGCATCTGCGCGATGTTTTCCAGAAACGCCATGCCGAACAGCGGCGGCTTGGCCGCTGGCGGGCCGCTTTTCACGGGGGCGTTGTCGACGACTGCTTCAGCCATGGATTATGTCCGTCCTCAAACCGGCATCTGCATGATGTCCTGGTACGCCTGGACCAGCTTGTTGCGTACCTGGGTCAGGGCCTGCATCGATACGCTGGCCTTTTGCGAAGCGATCATGACGTCAGTCAGGTCGACGCCGCTCTTGCCGATCTCGAAGGCGTTGGCCAGCTGGGTCGAAGCCTGCTGCGTCTCATGCACCTTGCCGATGGCCTGGCCGAGCATGTCGGCAAAGGTACTCTGCCCCGGTGCCAGCTCGGGGGCTGCAGCCACCTTGGGCAGCGACATGGCGTCGGCCTGCATGGCCCGCATGTCCAACATCAGACGATTGAATTCAACACCTTGGCTCATGACCCTTCTCTCTCCTGCGGCCGCATTTTTTTGACGTGATGCGGCGGATAGCCAACCTAAAGCAACAAAGGTGCCAGCCTGCGCTCAGCCCGGTTTTTTACCCGCCCCTGCAGGAGCGGCCTTGTGCGGTTCTGTGAGTTGTTGTCAGCCGAACAGGCTGGCTTCGACGTCGAACCCGGCATCGCGCATCTGCGCCAGCTTGTAGCGCAGGGTGCGTGGGCTTATCCCGAGCCGTTCAGCCGCTTCTTTGCGGCGGCCACGCTCGGCGCGCAGGGTGTCGATGATCATCTGGTACTCGTGGCGGCGCATGTCATCGCCCAAGCCGCCCGCTTCAACGGCGGCTTCAGGGGGTGACTCGCTGCCAGCTGACAATGGAATGGCGCCCGCCAGACAAAAATCCGCCGCCTCGATCACGCCACCCTGTTGCAGGATCAACGCGCGCTGCAGGGCGTTGTCCAGTTCGCGCACGTTGCCCGGCCAGGCATGCGCCTGCAGGCAGGCGCGGGCCTCGGGCGACAGGCGCACCGGCGCATGCTTCATCTTGGCCACATGGCGGGCCAGCAGCCGCTCGGCCAGTTGCAGGATGTCGCCCGGGCGTTCGCGCAGCGGGCGCCAGGCCAGTGGGAACACCGACAGTCGGTAGAACAGGTCTTCGCGGAAGCGCCCGGCCGCCACTTCGCCGGCCAGGTCACGGTTGGTGGTAGCCAGCACGCGGATATCCAGGCTGATCGGTTTGCGCCCGCCTACCCGCTCTACTTCACGCTCCTGCAGCACCCGCAGCAACTTGGCCTGCAGGGCCAGTGGCATTTCCGAAATCTCGTCGAGCAGCAAGGTACCGCCGTCGGCCTGCTCGAACTTGCCGGCCTGGGCGGCGATGGCACCGGTGAAGGCACCCTTCTCATGGCCGAACAAGGTGGCCTCGAGCATGTTGTCGGGGATGGCCGCGCAATTGATTGCCACGAATGGTTGCGCGGCCCGCGGCGACTGCTGGTGGATGTAGCGCGCCAGCACTTCCTTGCCGGTGCCGGACTCACCGGAAATCAGCACGGTCGAGTCGCTGCGCGCCACGCGCGCGGCCAGCTCCAGCAATTGCCGGCTGGCCGGCTCGCAAGCGACCGGGCCCTCTTCGTCGGCAGCCCCCAGTCGCCCGGCAGCGTGGCGCTCGACCAAGCTGAGCAGGGCCTTGGGTTCGAATGGCTTGACCAGGTAATCAGCAGCCCCCTGGCGCATGGCCTCGACAGCGCGCTCCACGGCAGCATGCGCGGTCATCAGCAATACCGGCAAGTGCGGCTGCTGGCGGCGCAACTGGGCCAACAGCTGGTGCCCGTCCATGCCAGGCATGTTGACATCGCTGACCACCAGGCTGAAGGCTTGTTGCTGCACCGCCTCCAGGGCTTCCTCGGCACTGCCTACCGCCTGGTAGGTGAAACCGCCGATTTCCAGGGTATCGCCCAACGCCTGGCGCAATACCCGGTCGTCTTCCACCAGCAGCACCTTGATTGCCATTACGCGCCCTCCGCCAACTGCCCGTCGATCAATGGCAGTTCCACCCGCACGCAGGTACCACGGCCAACCTTCGAGCGCAGGCTGAGCGAGCCCTGATGCGCGCGCACCACGGCCTTGACCACGGCCAGGCCCAGGCCGGTGCCGGTGGGCCTGGTGGTGAGGAAGGGTTCGCCCAGGCGCCCGAGCAGGTCTGCCGCGATGCCACTGCCGGCGTCGCTCACGCACAGGTGCAAGGTACGCTGGCGGCGGAACAGGTGCACTTTCAGCCGCGCCGGGCTGTCGCTGGCCTGCAGGGCATTCTCGATCAGGTTGAGCAAGGCACCGACCAGGGTATCGCGGTTGCAGAGCAACTCACCGAGGTGGCTGTCGCACTGCCAGCGCACGGCGTGCCCCTGTACATGCACCTGGGCTGCCTGCTGCAGCGCCTGGAACAATGCCTTCGGCGTAATCCTGTCACCCAGCGGCAATTCGCCACGGGCAAATACCAGCATGTCGCGCACCTGGTGCTCCAGCTCGTGCAGGCGCTCCTTCAGGGTACCGGCAAACCGCTGGCGGGTTTCCAGACTCAGGTCTTGTTCGGGATCGGCCAGGTGGCTGGCGTAGAGCATGGCCGCCGACAGCGGCGTGCGGATCTGGTGGGCCAGCGAGGCGACCATGCGCCCCAGCGACGACAGCCGTTCATGACGGGCCAGCTGGTCTTGCAGGCGACGGGTTTCAGTCAGGTCGTTGAGCAGCACCAGCTGGCCGGGCTCGGCATCCAGCGAGCGGGTGGCAATGGACAGGCGGCGGCCGTCGCGCAACGAGACTTCGTGGCCGTCGTCCTTGCGTGGGGCAAAGCTGCGGGCAATCACCTGGCGCCACAGCTGGCCGATCAGCGGCTCACCGAGCAGCTCGCAGGCGGCCGGGTTGGCTTCACGCACCAGGCCCTGGCCATCAATCACGATCACCCCGCCTGGCAGCAAGTCGAGCAGGTTCTGCAGGCGGTTGGCCAGGCGCTCCTTTTCGCTCAGCTCGGCAATGCGCTGGGCGCTGACCACCGCCAGTTCACCCTTGAGCTCGCTGACCCGCGCCTCGAGCAGGCTGTAGGACTGGCTCAGCTGGCTGGACACCTGATTGAACAGGGCAAAGGCCTGTTCGACGCCCTGGCGGCTTTCCTGTTCGACCAGGGATTGCCCCTGCGCAAAGGGGGCTCGGGATACGTGGGCGGCCTGGGGCATCGTGCTCTCTCGCGTGGCTGACCGTCATAAAAACGGTATGTTGCCAGCGGTGTAGCAATAGCCGTGCCGAAGCTGTGGCTTTGTGCCGCCTGTACCCGCGAAGAGGCCGGTACAGGCGACCGTCAGGCGTCAGTCCTCCGCCTGCTCCTCGCCACCCTGGCGGCTCATGCCGTACTTGCGCATTTTCTCGACCAGGGTAGTGCGACGAATGCGCAACCGCTCAGCGGCACGCGCGACGATACCGTTGGCGTCGTCCAGGGCCTGCTGGATCAGCCCCTGCTCCAGGCTGCCGAGGTAGTCCTTCAGGTCCAGGCCTTCAGGGGGCAGCATCGCATGGTTGTTGAAGTTCGGCGTATGGCCATTGATGGCGACGCGCTCTTCGAGGTCGCTGCGCAGGCTGTCGACCATCTGCTCGTCTTCGTCATCCACGTAACGGAATTTCTTCGGCAGCTCGGATACGCCGATCACCCCATATGGATGCATGATCGCCATGCGCTCGACCAGGTTGGCCAGCTCACGCACGTTACCCGGCCAGCCATGCCGACACAGCGACATGATCGCGGCAGAGTTGAAACGGATGGAACCACGCTTCTCGTGTTCCATGCGCGAGATCAGCTCGTTCATCAGCAGCGGGATGTCCTCCACCCGCTCACGCAGCGGCGCCATCTCGATGGGGAACACGTTGAGGCGATAGTACAGGTCTTCGCGGAACGTGCCCTCCTCGATCATGGTTTCGAGGTTCTTGTGGGTCGCGGCGATGATGCGCACATCGATGCTCTGGGTCTTGTTGCTACCCACTCGTTCGAATGTACGCTCCTGCAGTACGCGCAACAGCTTGACCTGCATCGGCAACGGCATGTCGCCGATTTCGTCGAGGAACAGGGTACCGCCGTTGGCCAATTCGAAACGCCCGGCACGGCTGGTGATGGCCCCGGTAAAGGCGCCCTTCTCGTGGCCGAACAGTTCGCTTTCCAGCAGCTCGGCCGGGATCGCCCCGCAGTTGACCGGCACGAACGGCGCTTCGCGGCGCTTGGAGTGGTAGTGAAGGTTGCGCGCCACCACTTCCTTGCCGGTGCCGGACTCGCCGAGGATCAGCACGCTGGCATCGGTATCGGCTACCTGCTGCATCATCTGCCGCACATGCTGGATGGCACGGCTGGTGCCGACCAGGCTGCGGAACAGGTTCGGTTCGCGCTGGCGACCGCGTTCGCGCGCCTGGTCGTACATCTCGCGGTAGACCTGGGCACGGTGCAGCGAATCCAGCAACTGGCTGTAGCTTGGCGGCATTTCCAGATTGGAAAGCACCCGGCGGCGAAGGTCTTCCGGCAGCTCTGCAGAAGAAATTTCACCTAAAAGCAGAACGGGAAGGAACTCATCCCACCCTGCCACTGTCTTAACGAGCCCAAGGAGATTGCCCGGAGCATTCACAGCACCGATGAGCACGCACAGCACTTCACGACTCGAAGACAACGGCTCGACCATTTGCTGCCAGTCATGGCTGGAGCAAGCGAGGTTTTCTTCACCCAGGAAGTTAAGCACCACCGCGAGATCGCGGCGGCGTGCGCTGTCGTCATCGATCAGCAGAATCTTGGTTTCACGCCACATGCAATAGCAACTTCCCTAGTCATATCGGCGCCCAGCAGGGGCGTGTTCGACATCATTCCGACTGAATGGTCAGTGTTCGGACGTCTGAAATTCGAAAACAGCCACTAGTAAAGTCAAAAATCACCAGCCAGTCAAATTAATGGCGCATGGCTTTTGGCAACGTCTGTGGTCACGAGAACAGATGGTATACCTTCGCGGCGTTTTTCGCCTGACGGATTTTCGTCATTTCATCGACCAGGGATTGACGCTCACCACTTGCAACTTCAATTAGTTGGCGGTAAACGCTCAATAACTGCTCAAGGCTGGCACTGATGTCGGCCTCGTTGCCCTTTGCCTCGGCCAGCACGTCGCTGATGCGCAGGCGGCACTCCAGGTCCAACTCCCCTACTGCCTCCCAGTCACGGTTGGCCAGTGCCGCCAGCAGCAGCTCCCGGGTTTGCTCGATTCGGGCGATAACTTCGCTCATGTCAATCCTTGTCAGGGCGTCGGCGACTGATCGCCGATTGCGTCCCAACCTTCCTTCACAGTGATCAGCAGGCGCGCCACCTCATCGATGATGGCGGGGTCACCCTTGGCGTTGGCTTCGATCAGCCGACGGCTCATGTAGGTGTACAGGCTGTCCAGGTCGGCCAGGCTGTCGGCGTGGTTTTCCAGGTCCAGGCCTTCGCGCAAGCCGCCGATGATGTCGATGGCCTTGCCAATGAGAATGCCCCGTTGCGCGATGTCATTGCGCGCTATGGCGCCCTTGGCCTGCGCCATGCGGTCAAGGCCACCCTGCATGAGCATCTGCACCAGACGGTGCGGGCTCGCTTCGGATGTCTGCGCCACGCCGTTGACTTTCTGATACTGCCGAAGGGCCAACATCGGGTTCATGGATCTACCTCGTTGCTGCGGAAAAGGTTGCTTGTACCCTGTGTATCGCCGGGAGGTCAAAAAACTTTAGCGGAAAAGCCAAAAGCCCGGGACACCTTGGAGGGCGTCGCCGGGCTTTTGGCAGGTTCAGGCTATCAGGACTTCTTGGCCTGGGCGTTGATGGCCTCGAAGATCGAAGTGATCTGGTCGGCTTGTGCCTTCATCTTGCCCAGCGCAGTGTCGAGCGCCACGTACTGCCTGGTCAGCGACTCGGTCAGCGACTCGGTGCGGCGGTCCAGGGCTGCCTGCTGGGCGGCCAGCTGCGAAGCCGCCTTGTCGAGGTTGGCCTTGCGCGTGGCAAGGCTGCCATCGGTCTTGTTGTACGGGTCGATGGCCTTGTTCATCCGCTCGAAGATACCGTTGGTTCCGGTAAACAGCGTCTGTACTTCGACACCCAGCTTCTTGTCGTTCATCGCCGAGGTGAACTTGGTGCTGTTGAACTCCAGCGTGCCGTCCTTCTGGGTATTGATACCCAGCTGGCTGAGGGTGGTCAGGTTGTCTCCTGCCCCGACCTCGCTCAACACCTTGCGAATGTCGCCCAGCAACGAACGCGTGGTGGGGTCGTTGGTAAGCGGGCCAAGCACCAGCTTGTCATCAGCGTCACGGCTGGTCGAGGTCAGCGAAGTGATCGCCTTCTGCAGCGTGTTGTAGGCATCGACGAAGCTCTGCACCGACTTCTTCAAGCCGTCGTTATCCGCCGCCACCTTCACGGCAGTAGGAGTACCGCTCGTCGCGCCGCTGGGCTTGGCACTGACACCGGTCAGCTCGAGGGTCATGCCGCTGATGGCATTGTCGACGGTATTGGAAGCACTCTTGACCTTGAGGCCATCGATGGTCAGCTCGGCGTCCTGGGCCAGGGCGTTGATATAGCCCGCCCCGGTACCCGACATCTGCGTGGTGCCGTCGATGGTCAGCTCGGCAATGCCGCTCAGGGAGATATCGCTGCCGGCGCCGGTGGTGGTCGAGCTGAGCACCAGGCGCGAACCACCTTCCTCGTTGACGATGTTGGCGCTGATGCCGTTGGCGCTCATTTCCTTGTTTATCTGGTCGCGCACACTTTGCAGGGTCGCACCACTGGCCACGTCCAGGTTGTAGGTCTTGCCGCCCTGGCTGATGGTCAGCTGGCCGGCGCTGATCGCGCTGGTCGCACCGCCGGCAAACTGCTGGCTGGCCACTTTCGAACTGGTGGCCAGCTTGTCGACCACGATGTCATAGCTACCCGCCACGGCGGAGTTGCTCGACTTGACCTTGACCACCGCTTCGTTGGCAGAGGTGGCCGCATAGGCGTTGAACGAGGGCGCGTCCTTGTTGTTGAGCGCCTTCATGGCGTCCTGGAACGCGGTAAGGGCACTGCGCAGCGAGCCGATACCCGAGATCATTGCGCTGTTGTTGCTGGTCTGCCGAGTGATTTGCGACTGCTTGGCAGTGGTATCGGCCTTGACCAGCGCGCTCACGATCTCGGTGATGTTGAGACCGGAGCCCAGGCCTGTACTGGAGGTAATCGGGCTTGCCATGCTGTTGTCCCTCTCGTCAACGTGTCACCCCGCTCCTGCAGGGCAGACATGCATTACTTCATTAGTGTCCGCCGCCGGTCAGGCCTTGGCGTCGAACAGAACACTGTTGGCATCGCTCAAGCTCCGGGCGATCCGCAGGGCCTCTTCAGAGGGCAACTGGCGAATGACCTGACCGCTGTCGGTCGCGATGACCTTGACGACTATCTTGCCGGATTCTTCATCCGTGGAAAATTCCAGGTTGCGCTGCGATGCTTTGAGAAACCTCTCGATTTCCGCAACGGCGCTTTTGACCTTTTCGGCATCCTGCACTTCCTGGACCTCGCGCAGGTGTTTCTTCTCGTCGCCTGCCTTATCGGGCTGCGCTGGCCGGACGACCGGCTTTTCAGCACCCTGCTCGGCCGGACGTGCCGCCGCATGAGACAGGTTCAGCTTGACGCTCATGTCCATGGTCTACCACCTCGCAATGAAAAGGCGGGGAAGTGCCAGGCACTCCCCCGCCAGCAACCAGGCAGATTAGCCCAGCAGCTTCAGTACTGCCGACGGCAGCTGGTTGGCCTGGGCCAGAACCGAGGTGGAAGCTTGCTGCAGAGTCTGCTGCTTGGTCAGCTGGGCAGTTTCAGCAGCGAAGTCGGTGTCCTGTACACGGCCACGGGCAGCTTCGGCGTTCTCGTTGATGTTCTGCAGGTTGTTGATGGTGCTGGTCAGACGGTTCTGAGCGGCACCCAGGTCAGCACGGTTGCTGTTGATGGTCTGCAGAGCGGCATCGATAGCCGAAACAGCGGCGCTGAAGTTGGCTTCGGCGGTGGTGGTGTCCGAACCCTGGATGTTGATGGCGCTGGTAACGCCCAGGTCGGAAGCGGTGAACTTGGCGCTCAGGTCGATGGTGATCTGGTTGGCCGAACCGGTGTTGGAGCCTACCTGGAAGGTCATGACCGAAGCCGAACCGTCCAGCAGGTTCTTGCCGTTCAGCTGGGTGCTGTTGGCGATACGGGTCAGTTCCGAAGCCATCGACTGGAACTCTTTGTCCAGTGCGACGCGGTCGTTGGTGCTGTTCGAGTCGTTTCGCGACTGAACGGCCAGTTCACGCATACGCTGCAGGATGTTGGTCTGCTCTTGCATCGCGCCTTCAGCGGTCTGGGCGATGGAGATACCGTCGTTGGCGTTTTTGATCGCCATGGTCTGACCACGGATCTGCGAGGTCATGCGGGTAGCGATCTGCAGGCCGGCGGCGTCGTCTTTGGCGCTGTTGATTTTCAGGCCGGAGGACAGACGGGTCATCGAAGTGCTCAGAGCATCGGAAGCACGGTTCAGGTTTTTCTGAACGCCCAGAGAGGTGGTGTTGGTGTTAACAGTCAAAGCCATGACGAATTCCTCGTTGGATTGGGTACTACGGCTTCCGGCCTTGGCAATTCGCCGGGTGTGGCACAGAGAACCTTCGTAATGGTTATCGTCGTCAGGGCGGGTTGCTTTAGGGCGATTTCTCACTTTTTTTACTGGCATCCTGCCACCCCAATGAAATCAAGGGTTTGACGCCAGAAATCCATCATTGAAAACGAAAGAAGCGCGACCCGGGGACGGGCCGCGCTTCCTTGTGACCACAGCGCTCGGTCAGCCGTTGCGCTCGATGATCGCCGAGCCCCACGACAGGCCTACACCGAAGCCGCTGAGCGCCACGCGCTTGTGCTGCGAGTTGAGCACGTGCTTTTCCAGCAGCAGCGGGATGCTCGAGGACACGGTGTTGCCGGTCTCGACCATGTCCTTGACGAATTTCTCGCGATGCTCGCCCTCATCGAAGCGCTGAGCCACTGCATCGACGATCGCCGCGCTGCCCTGATGCAGGCAGTACAGGTCGATGTCCTCGGCGCGCAACTGGCTGGCCTCGAGCAATTGCTGCAGGTGCGCTGGCACTTTGACCAAGGCGAAGTTGTAGACCTGACGGCCATTCATGAAGAATTTGCCGTCCGTCGTGCGCAGGTGCTCGGCACCCGCGCCATCGCTGCCGAACAGCGACTTGCCGAGTTGCCAGGCTGCATCCTCGCCCATCCAGGTCGCGGTGGCCGCATCACCGAACAACATGGTGGTGTTGCGATCCTCGGGGTCGACGATCTTCGAATATGGGTCGGCGGTAATCAGCAGGCCATTCTTCAAGCCCGCCGCCTCCATGAAGCCCTTCATCGCATACAGGCCATAGACGTAGCCGGAGCAGCCCAGGGAAATATCGAACGCCGCGACCTGGGTGGTCAGCCCCAGCTTGTGCTGGACGATCGCAGCCGTATGCGGCAGGCCTTCGGCATCGCCGTTCTGGGTGACCACGATCACCACCTCGATGGCCGCCGGGTCAAGCGAGGGATTGGCAGCGAACAACGTCCGGGCCGCCTCGACGCACAGGTCGGAGGTTTCCTGGGTCGCATCCTTGCGCGGCAGGAAGGTCGAACCGATCTTGCCGAAGATGAAATCCTTATCCTTGTCGAATTTTGCGCCCTGAGCGTAATTGTCGACGCCTTCGACAGGTACGTAACTGGCGATGCTTTTGATGCCAATCATTGTGGCTTCCCGATAGATATGGCGAAAAATCGCGGGCTTTCGCGCCGGGGTCAGGTACCTCGGGTAAAGATACGACGTGACTGCCCGCAGACTCGATAGCTTAGAGATGCACGTTTCGACTGCCAAGTCACGGTTATCTATACGATCAGCCAATCGCGCGACATGATCAATGTCTTCCCATGCCGCCTTGTCGGCCCGAGCTTGGCCAGGCCCCTGCTTTGCACGGGCTCCTGGCCTTGCCTCTAGCACTCAGGCCAGCCAGGCCCGCCGCCAGGTTTCCAGGCGCTCGCCTTCAAGCAACCAGTGCGAGCGCACGGTTTGCTGCAAGGCGTCCCCTAGCGCAGCCGACGCATCCCGGTCCTCCAGGTGCAAACGGATAGCCCGCAACCAGTCACTCGCCTGGTTTTCCACTCTCGACAAAGGCAGGGTGTCCGCGCCGGCAAAACCAGCAACCCGGCTACAAATGACCGGGTGTGCACAGGCAGCGTGCTGCAGCACTCGGAGGTCGCCAGAGCAGGCGTTGCCCAGGGTGTCGGCCATGGGTACCAGCGCCAAGTCCAGGTTCAAAGCCGCAAGGCTGCTGCCCAGACGCTCGGCGGAAGCCTGGGGATGGTTTTCGCGGACGAAAGGCCGCAATGCCTGTGGGCAGTCGCCCAGGACCACCCAATCGACCTCGTGGGCCAGTGCTGGTACCACCTCGGCCAGCAGTTCGACATCCTTGTTGGCGACCCAACCCAGACGCGGCCTCTCCGCCACACGACGCAACCCTTGCAGCTGCCCCCAGGAGACAGGCAGCGCATTTTCAAGCAAACGGACATCATCATGCTGACCTTGCAGCAGCTCTGCCAACGCAGGCGCAGCGACAACCACACGGTCCGCCTGCATCAGGCCATAGCTCAGGCGCTGCAGCAACTCATCGGCGCCCACGCCTGCGGCGAAGCCCATTTCCGGGATATAGCCATCCAGGTCGTACACCTTGAATGCCTGGGAGAACGCACGCAGGCGGCGCAAAGTCAGCAATCCTGCGTCCGCCAGCGGCCGCTGCAACACTATGCTCGAAGGTGCGTAGCGTTGAATATCCACCAGGGTGAGCACCCCGGTGGTCACCGAACCATCGATCGAGCCAGCGTTGCGCAACGCCATGAGCGGCTGGATCACACGCGTGCACCCGGCCGCCTGTTGGTCGGCGGCAAACGCCAGCACCGTCGGCACGATGCCTTGCAAGGGGCGCCAACACAGGCCGTTGTCCTGCCGCACATGGCTGTGGCCGGTGAGCAGCGAGAGGTTGGCGTTGTAAGAGGGATCACTGACCAATTGTGGCAACCAGCGAGCATACAGCGCCTCTTCCTGTTCTGCGCTAACCGCAGCCGCAGGTGTCGCCTCCAGCTGCAGCCTGGCATGCGGTGTCCAGACATTCAGGTAACCGGCTTGCTGCAGGCGCAAGCACAGGTCCACTTCAGTCCAGGGCGCCAGCAACGGGTCGACGGTGAAGCCACCGAGTTCGAGGAAATCTGCCCGTCGGACCATCAGGCAGCAATCGCCCACGGCCGCACCATTGCGCTCGGTTACCAGCGCCGCCAATTCACCTTCCTCGCCAAGCACTCGCCCAGCAAAGGCCGGGCCCACGCTCCCCCCTTGGCCAAGGACCAGGCCCGCCTGCTGAACCACACCGTCGACGCTCGACAGCATACCGCCCACAGCGCCCACCTCAGGGCGCTGCGCATGCTTGAGCAAGGCCGACAGCCATTCGCCATCGCTGACGATCACAGCCGCATTCAGCCAGACCAGAAATTCGCCCTGGGCTTCCTGCGCAGCAGCGTTGCACATGGCGGCCCGTGTCTGCCCTGGCATGAAACGCAACACCTGGATACGCCCGCGGCCCACCTCGCTCAGCATCTCCAACCACTGCAGCAGCAGCGGATCATCATTGCCGGGCTCGATCAGCAACACTTCGTGTTCGACGATCGTGATGTTTTCCAGCAACTGCTCGACGCAACGCTGCAACTGCGCAAGATCACCGTCGATATAAATCAGGACAGTTACCGGGGTTGGCCGCGAATGCCCATAGTCGATCTCATACCGGTTCGGTGCCTGCACCATCGGTAGGACCTGCGCATTGGGGTAGCCGCGTTCCAGCAAATGCGCGCGGATCACGGCGCGCTCTTCGGGGCAAGTCATCACTTCAGGTCGGTTGGCGATCAACAACGGCTCGCTGATGTGCCCCACCACCCCCAAGCCGTGGTCGGCAATCAGTCGCAACTGGTAAGCCAGCTCGAATGCGCGCCCGGCGGCCGGGTCGAAGCCACCCTGCTGCAAGAGCATGCGAGTGTCATACAACCAATGCCGCGACAACGCGGCCGGGTGCCCCAGTAGCAAATCCAGGTTGAGATCGGGACGCAGGCGGCCTTCGACCGCACCATCGGCACCCCGAACCGCCTCGTCGGCAAAAACCGCCAGGCAGGTAGCTGGCGCCTGTGCCAAGTCGAGGGCCGTAACCAACAGGCCACTGGCTGTGAACTCTTCACCCGCATCGACCACCATGCACCAATCGCACGGGCTGCTTGCAAGTACGCCATTGATGGCGGCCAGCGGCGCCTGGGCGTCAGCCGGCAACCACTGCACATTCGGCCGACGCGGCTCCTGCGCCCCCAGCACGCATACCTGGATGCGCTGGTACAACACATCGTCCAGGCTGCCGAGGGTGCGCGCCAAGGCGTCAGGATCATCACGGTCCAGCACCAGCACGGCGATTGACGGCGCAGCGGGTCCCACCAGGCGCTCCTGCATCAACTGCAACTGCTGCGGCAGCGGGTAACGCTGGCGCAGCCAACCGAGCATGCCGTTGCTGTTGCCGGCCGCCTCACGCCGGGCGGCGAATTGAGTCTTGGCGATGAATCCCTCCAGCTGCGGCCAGAAAGGCGCCGTTCTCTGGACATAACGTTGCAAGGCACCGTCGAGCCCGGCCCTGGCACGCCCGAGCGCATCTGGCTGATCGAGCATCGCGAAACCATGGCTGCCGATGAAGCTGTCTTCAAGAAATTGCTGATCAATTCCATGTCCCGGAATGAAGATAACCGGACAGCCGCACAGCACGGCGATCACACAAGTCATCGACCATTCATGGGTATAGAGCACTTCGGCCTTGCGCAGCAGCACGGCCAATTCAGGTAGCGTCAAGGCGTTGGCCATGCTGAGCAGGCGAATGTCTGCGGGCAACTGCGAATAGTCGATCTGCTCCAGGGGATGGCGGTTCTGGTAGAGATACTTACCATCACGCAAGGTGCCCGGTGGCGGTGCACTGAAAAGCTCGACATCGATAGTCGGCAGGCACAACAAATCGCCATCCGGATAGCCATGCCGCGCAGCGATCAGGGCGCCGGAATAGAACAACAGGTCACTACCCGCTGCCTGCATGCTCTTGCCGGTCAGGAAACCCTCGAAATTCAATAGAAAACGCGCCACCACGTCGCAGCCAAGCGGATTACCTACCACTACTTCCGGATAGACAGCGATGGGGATCTTGCCTTGCTCCTGATGACGCTTCTGTGTCAGTGGATCCAGCAACGGCGTCTTGAGGTTCGGGTTGACCGCCTGGCCACCGCAGATGTAGGCCTCGCGCCCGTTGAGATTGAGCATGTGGCAAAGGTAATGCAGTGAAGCGACGCCCGAGGAGGTTTCCCGATAGTCCGGAGCCAGGATGTAATACGGATGCTCCGGCTTGGCATACATCAACCGCAGGCGCATCAGCGCCGCCTGGTCGAGCAAGTGGGCGTCACCCCCGGCAGAATAGGACATCGCTTGGAAACTCCAGAATCAGAAATACAGGGGCAAGCCCGCCTCAGGCGATGCGGGACTCGGCAAAGAATTGAGTGATTGCGGCACATACCTGGGCAACCTGCCGAGCGGTCATGTCCGAATAAAGCGGCAAGCGCACCAGGCGCTGGGCTACATCACAGGTCACCGACATTTCACCGACGCTACGCGAATAGCGCAGACCGGCGGGCGAATCGTGCAGCGGAACATAGTGGAACACTGCATGGATATCACGCTCGCGCAGGAAGCGGATCAGTTCGCTGCGCTCGTGGTTGCTGCGCATCAGCAGGTAGAAGATGTGCGCGTTGGCAGGCCGCCCTCCTGGTGTGCGCGGCAGCAGAAAACAACCATCGGCCTCCAGTGCCTGCAACTGGTTGTAGTAGGCCTCGTACAACCCACGTCGATGAGCGTTGATGCTTTCTCCCTGCTCCAGCTGGGCATAGAGGAAAGCGGCAGTCAGCTCGCTGGGAAGAAAAGAAGAACCGACATCGACCCAGGTGTACTTGCTGACTTCGCCTCGGGCGAATGCCTTGCGGTTGGTACCCTTCTGCCAGATTATCTCTGCGCGCTCGATCAAATTCGGGTCGTTGATCAGTAACGCTCCGCCCTCACCACTGATGACGTTCTTGGTCTCATGAAAACTCAGGCAACCGAGGTGGCCGATGGTGCCAAGCGCCCGCGTCTTTTCCCGGGCTAGAATAGCCTGAGCGGCATCTTCGATGAGCATCAGGCCATGCCGGTTGCAGATACGCAGCAGCGCATCCATGTCACATGGCTGCCCGGCATAATGCACAGCTACGACCGCCTTGGTTTTCTCGGTGATCGCGGCTTCAACCAGGCGCTCATCAAGGTTGAGGCTGTCGGGACGAATATCCACGAACACCGGCACCGCACCGCGCAACACGAAGGCATTGGCGGTGGATACGAAAGTGAACGAAGGCATGATGACTTCATCCCCTGGCCCGACATCAGCCAGAATCGCCGCCATTTCCAGCGCCGCCGTGCAAGAATGGGCAAGCAGCGCCTTCGGGCAACCCAGATTGTCTTCCAGCCATTGCTGGCATGCCTGGGTAAACTGGCCGTCGCCTGCTATACCGCCATTCATCACCGCTTGGGCGATATAGAACAGCTCCTTGCCGACGACAAAAGGTTTGTTGAAGGGAATAACCTGTTTGCTCACGTTCGTCTTCTCCGGCAAGTGCCTCAGGTGAAATCGCCAAGTGACAGGTAGCCACCGATCAGCGCATCGAGAAACTCCACCGACACCGCCTGCTCCAGGCCGTTTCGAGTAAAGAAATCGTGGGCGCGCTGGTAGTAGTAGCGTTCCATGGCCTGGTCAGCATCGGTATGACCCGCGTCATAGCCATGCTGGGAGAGCGCCGAACATTTAACTGCTGCATATTTGCGGCAGCACTCTTCGACCGATTGGTCGAGCACTGCGCGCCGCCGTGGCCGGGTGTACTCGAAATATGCGCCTGCCTGCGACGAGAGCCGCCAGTCCTGTAGCAGCGCCGCAAGGTTGTCAGCCAACCAGGGCGCGAAGTGGTAGCCATCCCGGCGCGTGCCGGTAGCGATGAAAGTATTGTCGTTGAGCTGGCCAATCACCGGATAACCGTCGAGGCTCACCGGGCGATAGCCGAAGTTGTACCGCACAAAGCCGCTGGCACGGTGCATCTGGTTGACCTGGTTGATCGCACCATTGATCAAGGCGGCCACCGATTCCGCGCGTGGTACCTGTTCGTCAACCGTGGTGATCAGGTTGGTCGCGCCGACCACGAAGAGATCGTTCTGGTAAGGTGCATGGTAGATACCACAGGCGCCGCCACGGTTGGGTGTACGCAGCACATAACGCCCCTGGATCCCCTGGTTCTTCAACACCACGGTTGCGCCGACGCCGTTGATCACCCGAATGCAGTCGTCCTCGCCCCATAGCCGGGTGGCCATGCTGCCATTGGCCAGGACCAATCGCTCTGCCGAGAGCACCCGGCCGTCGGTAAGGCGCGCCGCGCAGGTCCGCCCACCAACCTTGTCCAGCGACTCCACCACCCCCTCGACAAAGCGCACACCGCGCCGTGATAGTGTCGCTTGCAAAGCCTGGATGACCCCATCCGGGTTGACCACACCCTCCCGGGGCAGGAATAACGCATTGCGGCTGCGATAGCCCGAAGCCGGTGCGTACGCTGGCTCGATCGTCGGCTCGACCCGCTCGTATGGTTCGGCGAAGGCTTCCAGGTAGCCGGCAATGGCATCGAACGCCTGGTCTTCAAACTGGTTGGAGGCGTTGTTGTTGACCAGTACAGTACCCAGCCGATAATACTCGGCGGGTATCTCGAATTCTTCGACGAACGCGCCCCACAACCGCGCCGAAGCCTGGCTCAGCTCGAACTTGAGGCGATCACGCGGTTTGTCGAGCGCTCCCGGCTCCAGCTCGGCGAACGAGTTGAGCATGGCAGCTGCTGCCATCGAGGCGCTGTGGGGCCGCGCCATGGGGCCTACTACCGTAATGCGCTCGGCCGGAACCGAACGGGAAAGGCCCGCAGCGATCGCCAGGCCAACCATGCCGTTACCAATGATCAGGAACATCGCAAGTCCCCCTTACAGCAACTTGACGATGCACAGGGACGGGTAAGTCTGCGAGCGCTTGATCTCGTGACGTACTTTGCCCAACACTTCGGCGACATAGGCGTAACCCTCGCCCGGCAGGAAATCACGCTGCAACTGGAAGAACACCAACTGCGACCCAGGCAAGCAGCGCGGCAGTATCTGTTCCAGGGCAAAGCGAGTCGGCCCCTCCAAGTTCATGTCGAAGAACGCCAGCGCCACCAGCAGATTGCGATTTTCTTCGATGAAACGTGGCAGGGTATCCTTGATATCGCCCTCGACCACCTGATGTCCGCTGGACACCTGTGGAAGCGCATTGATGCTTTCATGCACGGCCAGCAGATGACGCAGGTAATCGGCGTAACCATTGCCGGTGTCGTAGCAACCGTCCTGGAAGTGCTCGTTGGTTACCTTGCTGTCGCTGGCATGCGACTTGTAGCCGGCGAACGTATCGAACGCCGCCACCCGGCGCTGCTTGTTGAAGGGCTCGAAGATGGCGCGCAGGTTCTCGCAGAGCACCGCGTTCTGGCCACGCCAGGTACCGAAGTCCAGCACCGAGCCAGGCAGCGAAACAATCTCGCGATACAGGTCGGAAATTGCCAGCATGCGTGCCAGGGAAGCCGAGCGGATGAACAGGCCGAGATTACGCTCCTTTTCGGCGTCATCGAGCGGCGCATTGGCAAAAGATTGCCAGAGCTGTTCACGCGCCTCGAGCTGGCTGTCGCTGGACTGGGTAACGGAAGTTGAGCCTTTCTTGAGCATGGATATCTCCAGGAAACAGGGAAGTCGGACGCTAAGTCACGAGGCCTTGCGCACGAGCAGGGTGAATTCGTACAAGCCATAGTCATGCAAGAGTGCCACCTGCCTGGAGTAGGTTCTTTTGCACAGATCAAAGTAGTAGCAGGGGTCACCGTAATACAGGTAGTCGCGCATGAATGGCGTGTCGGAGTAGCTGGTCAGGCAGTTGAATGCAAAGCCTTTGACCGAACACGCGTCCATGCTGCGAAGCACCTCGGCAATGTAGCCTTCCCAGGCTTCACGCGGGGTTTGTTGCGACACGTTGAAGATGCCGCTGGCCACCGCGTAATCCGCCGTGCGGGTGGGCTGCTCGGCAACTTCGAAACGGACGGATTGATGTGCATCGTGCTTGGCGCGAGCCGATGCGATCATTTCCGGCGACAAGTCATAACCGTGATAGTCCACCACAGCACCGCGCTCGTACAGCCAGTCAAGCAATGCCCCGTAGCCACAGCCAACGTCGACAAGGCTGAAACCCTGCTGCCACTCCTGTTGCGGGACCAGCTTCAGCAGCTGTTCGAATCGCAGGTGTTGGGAAGTGCTACCGTTCCAGTCAACCCCTTCCGGAGTGGCGCCATGCTCGCGTATGCGCGAGGAATAATATTGCTCAACTTCTCGCAGAATGGTCGTGCTCATGGTCGCCGCTCCAGGAAGGCAGGCGCGTCGGCGCCGGTGTTGAACAACAGGTCGATGACACTCAGCGCGTGCTGGAACTCGCCGAAAAGTTGCGGGTACTCGGGATAGCCGTCATAACTCATGTACGACAACCCCAGGCCGACAGCGGCAAACGCCGCCTCGTCCAGGTAACAACTGGCCGCCGGCCCCGACAGGTAATGGGTTCCGCCAACGGCTTGGCACAGCTGAATCAGACGCTCGTTCTTGCCGGTTGCCTGCCCCAGTTCCTCAGCGCGGTACAGCGGCGTGTGGATATCCAGCAGCGGGCACAGACCAGCAATGAACAGGTGGTTGATACGCGACAGATTCGTAAGCATTGCAGCCTGCTCGAACAGGGTCCTGATCGGCCCTTCCATTTGCTGGAAACAGGCCGCGCGACGATAGTTCATCTCGATGGTGCGCCAGTGCGCCGCCGCCCAGCCGGGCTCGCTGACCTCCACTTCATTGATCAACTGCGCGTAACGCCCCTTGTTCTTCACCGGGATGGTCAGCCAGTGCTCGCCTTGCGCCGTCTTGATTTTATTGCGGTTACGCCAGTCTCGGCGCGTGTACTGGACATCATCGAACAGAATGAACGCATCGACGCTTCCGATCAGGTCGAAATACCCTTTCCAAGGGATATAGTTGGACTGCAGCACAGCCACTTTCTTTTGCATTCACGACCTCGTCCACACCACGAGAAACCAAGCGCCAAGCCTGTCAATTAATTGCCACCCAGCAAAAAAAACCGGGCATATGCCCGGCTTTTGCAATTCCCGCGCCAGCTACTTGAACGGCTTGAGCCAACTCGCCTCGGCGCAAACCGACTGGCCGTCAACGGCCACCTCGCGGGTGAACGCGCCAGGCCATTTTGCCAGCAATACCTGCGCCGTTGCGGTGTCCGGAACCACTGCGCCGTCGACCGCCAGTTGCGCCTGCGGTACCCACACCACCAGGCTGCCAGCAGCGGCAACTGCAAGGCACAAGTCGATATCGGCTGCCGCCACCGCTTGCAAACCGCCACACTGCTCGAACACCTGGGTCCGCACCATCAGACAATTACCTGACACCGCCGGGCATCCACGCACGGCGCCAAGCCAGTAATCCGAACTGCCCGCGCCGCCCTGCAAACCAACCCAGGGTGCATGCACGCTCGGCCCGGCCAGCAAGTCGTAACCGGCATGTGCGATGGTGCCATCGCTGTCGACCAGGCGCGCGCCGACCACCCCAACCTCCGGTCGCTGCGCCTGGTTGAGCAGAGATTCCAGCCAGGCCGGAGTAATCACTTGGCATCGTTCCCCCAGCAACACCAGATAGTCGCCCCGTGCTTGCCGTGCTGCCTGGTTGAGCAGGTTTTCTGCCGCCTCGGCGACCACCAGGCGTACGCGCGAGGCGAACGGCTGAAGAGCCTCCGCCACCCGCGCATGCTGCTCATGAGTACAAGCGAGTAGGACCTCAAAGCGAGGATAACGCGTGCGCTGGAAAAGGCAGGTGAGACTGCGCTCAAGCGCAGACCGATCGCCCTCATGGGCTATCAGCACGCTGACTAACGGCGTTGAGCTGTGGCGAAAATCGATGGCCAGCCCATCAGCACCCCGATCAATTACCTGCCCACGGTAACCCAGTCGCTTCAGATGGCGGTCAAGAATCTCCAGCGCTTCGGAGGACATCGGCTCCGGAGCTTGCTGTCCGATCACCAAATACTCATCCATGTGCGCCAGGCCACCGACACCACGCTCCTCTACCAAACGCAGCAACAGATCATATTCCAACGCATGTCCGAGACGGCTGTCGAAGCCACCGAGATCAAGCACGAGCTGGCGGCGCAGTAGCCAGTGACGCGACATCAGGCCTGGCTGGCTACGCAGCACGTCAAGGTCACTGCCAGGGCGCCTGATACCCACCAGGCGCCCCTCCCCATCACGCTGTACCTCATCGGCACAGATCGCATCGCAGGCTGGCGACTCAGCCAGTTCCAACTGCAAGCGCAGCAGCCCACCGCCAGCAAGCACGTCCCCCGCGTGCAGCAGCATCAGCCATTCACTTGGCAACTGGCGCGCCGCCTGGTTCAGGTGGGACACCCAGTTGCCTGGTTCCACCTGGATGAAATGTAGGGTGTCCCGTGCAGTAGTGATGGCCGGAGGTTTCCCAGCCTTGAGGACCACCAGCTTGAAATTCCGCAGGCCCGTTGCCAGCAGGCTATCGAACGTGGCCTGCAAGGCAAGGTCGTCATCTTGCAGATCGACGACCATGAAGCCGATCTGCGGCCCCGGGCGCTTGGCCAACTGGGCAAGCACCCGCTGACGTACAGCTGACGTCGGCGTTGCATCAGCCAAGTCCTGCAAAAGCTGACCAGAGCCGGTGGTCGCCAGCCATCCTGGTACGTCCTGGCCGGGCACGCCGTCGAGGCGCTCGAGCCAAGCTCCCAACTCGCGGAGCTTCTCTGCATGCTCTTCGCCCGTTAATGTCGCCAGCAAGCGTTGGCAGACGTCCCGGCTGAACAACCCCAATGCCAAGGCCTGCCAATAACGCTGCTGCAGGCTCTCGGTAGTGTCGTTGGGGTGCACTTCAAGCAATTCACGCTGACGCACCCAGGTGCCCTCCAGCGCATGACGGTGCTCGCGCCCGGTCGGCCAGGCATGGCAGAGGAACTCGAGCTGGGTGAGACGCTGAAACAGGCCATTCTGGTAGTACGGCATTTCCACATACTGCCGCGGCTCGAACTGCCGATCCGGGTCCGCGATCACGCTGGTCCAGCATGAAGTGAACAACAGCGGCGGCTCACCCGCATCATAGCTGCCACGCACCAGACGATTGAGTACCATAAAGCCAGAATCGCCTGTGAATACGCTCTCGCGTTCGGCGTCCCACGCGCGTAGCCGGCGTACGGTTCGCACCAGCTCCTCTTCCCTGGCTACCGCCGACACACTGCGCGGCGCTAGCTCACAGATAACGTCGGTCTGGTCCAACGGGATGATTTGCCCTTCCGCCAGCAGAGCCAACGACAGCGCCACGCGCCAACTGGAGAAATCCAGATCCTCTGGCAAGCTGGCAAGCACTGCACGCAAGCCCTCGACCCTGACCACGGCACGCCAGGCCGGTTGGTTGGCCAAGGCGTGCACACTCATGCGTGCCAACGCGCCCTCTTCTTCCAACTCCGGGAATGGGTGACCGACCTTGTAATAGGCCACTTGGCTATTGCCCGGGACGTATCCCAAGGCGTAGCCCTGGGCGCCAAGCGCCAGCGGATTGGCATTCAGGCAGGCAGCCGCGCTGTCCAGTGCCGGGGCCTGTACGAAGTCGGCATCTAGGGCGAGGTTGACCAACGGCGTGGCAACCTGCTGTAGCACCTGCTCCAGGCGCGCGCTGCACACCGTACCGGGGCTGTGTGTCTCAAGCGCATCCACGGCCAGGCAAGCAGTGCCCGCTCGGCGGTAGTAGTGCAATGCCCGCTCACGATGAGCCGCTTGGTCATGACCAAGCAACACTACCGTGACGTCACTGCGCGATCCGTTTGCGATATCTGCCATAAAGCACCTTAGAAGGGAGAGTTGGGCGCCCGCTCGCAACGAACGCGAAAATATCAGTCTGCCAGCCAGGCATTCGACCACTGCTGCAGATGCTGTGGCATCAACACATAGTCCCGTAGTACTGCCTCACGCAGGGCATCACCCTGGCGATAGCTAGCCTCAGGGTCGGCCAGGTGCATGCGAATCGCATCCAGCCACTGTTCGGTGGTGTTGTCACGCACCCGGGTACATGGCAGATAGCCGCCGTAGGCCTTGGTATCTGTGCAGATCACCGGGAAACCGCATGCACCGTACTCGAGCAAACGAAGGTTACTCTTGCAGTCGTTGAACAGGTTCTGCTCCAGCGGTGCCAAGGCCAAGTCGAGGTTGAGACTGGCCAGCTTCTGCGGGTACAGCGCCAGGGGCACGCCGGCATGGAATTCCTTGATGTAGGGGCGTAGCACATCTGGGCACATGCCAAAGAACACCCAGTCGACCTGGTCGGCCAGTGTCTTGATCACATCCAGCAGCAGCTCCAGGTCGCCGCGATGACTGGTACCACCAGCCCAGCCCACCCGCGGACGTGCACTGCTTTGCCGCTCACTGCTCAGCCCGGCCCACAGCGGGGCGGCAAGCATGTTGGGCACCACCCGGATGTCATGGTGCATATCCGACAACGCATCGGCCAGCGGCTGGGTAGAGACCACCAGTCGATCGCACAGCGCGATGCCGCGCGTCACCCGATCACGCATGTCCGCCGGGATGTTGCGGGCATGGGCATTCTTTTTTGGCACATCGATAATGTAGTCGTCGATCTCGAAGATGCGCCGGGCATTGGACAGACGCTTGAAGCGCGTGATTTCCTCGATGGAACTGGATGTGTAGCGGCACTGCAAGATCATCACGTCGGGCTTCTCACGCTCGATCTCGATCATCTCCGGCGTACTGAAATCAAGCCGGCCCTGGATCCAGCCGGCGCGCTCCAGTTCGGTAAACGGCTGTGCCACCCGGTAGTGTCCGACCGCGGATGTATTGATCGGCAACGCCAGCACCGACGGCAGCACACGGCTGATGAACGGGTCCCAGCCACGGCGTTGTCCGGCGTCGAGATTGAAGCTGGCCATTTTCAGGCTCAGGTTACGGTTGTAGGCCGGGTCACGGGCAACCTTGGGCAACCAGCGTTCATGGAAGATGTCTTTGTCCAGCAGCTTGCGCTGGCTGTCCACCGCTACATCGCGGGTCGAAGCGAAGCGGCCGAGCACCGCTTGGGGTGTCCACACCGCCAGGTAGCCTTGTTCGCGGATGCGCAGGCAGAGGTCGGCGTCCTGCAGCCCCCCCTTCAGGCCCTGCACATCGAAACCACCCAGCGTCGCGAACAGGTCGCGGCGCACCAGCAGGCAGTCGAGGCTCAGCGCACTCCAGTTCTGCACGGCTTTGAGCCGCAGCATGTAGCCACCGCTGTCAGCCGGCATGCCGACGAACGGGCTGCTGACGCCACCATGCAGCCCCAGCACCAGCCCGGCGCCAAAGACTTCGCCGGTGTGGGTACACAGCTTGGGCGCCACCACGCCGACCTCCGGGCGCTGGGCGTGGGCCATCATCTCCCCCAGCCATGGCCGGTCGAAGGCGATGCAGGCACTGTCGAGCATCAGCAAGTACTCGCCACGGGCAGCCTCGCTGGCCTGGTTCAGCTGCAGCACCTGGCTGCCGCTGGCGACCTCGACGACACGCAACTGATCGCTGCCAAGCCCCTGCATGGCCTCCAGCCACTGGCGCAGGTCGGCCGGTGTATCCGGCGAGGCAATCAGCAGCACCTCGAAGTGGCCATACTGGGTGTGTTCGAACAGCGACTCGACACAACGCATTGCCGTGCCAAGGTGGTCACCGAGCGCCAGCAGGATCGAAACCCTGGCTGGCGTCGGGTGCTGGTACGCCACCCGGCACAAGGGCACGCCTTCGGCACCGACCACCTCGGCATCGACACCCAGCCGCTGCAGGTGGGCGCGCACCACGCGTGGCGCCTGCTGCACGCAGCGCGGGTCGTGCAGCCACTGGCCATAGTCCCATTGGCAGTGCACCAGCAGTTCGTCGATGTGCTCGATTGCCTGCAAGCCCTGGCTTTCGGCCAGGCGCCAGAGCAGGTCGTGGGGCGCGAGCAGGCCGAAGTCCGGGTCGAAGCCACCGACCTGGCGCAGCGCTGCACAGTTGAAGGCCAGGACCCGCCCGACATAGGGCAGGCTGCGCATCAGGTCGAGGTTGAAGTCTGGCTTGAAGATCGGCGTTGTCGGGCGCAGGCTGTCGTGGCTGCCTTCGTCGACATAGATACAGGCCCGTTCGCGCAGCGCCATGCGCTCACCCATGATCGCCAGGGCATGCGGCACCAGGCGGTCGCCAGCGCGCAGCAGCAAGACCCAGTCGGCATCATCGGCCCGCGCCAGGCGCGCCTGTACCTGGGCCAGGCCATTACCCTGCACGAGCATGCGTTCGACCCCGACCGAGTCAGCCAGCTCCAGCGCCGCAGGCGCCAGCAGCCAGCAGCGGGCCGCGCCATAGGACTGCGCGGCCAGGCTGTCGAGGGTCGCGCGCAAGGCCTGCTCTTCCCCCGCTTCGGCCCAGATCACCGGGACGATGCGCGGCTGCCAGCCCCATTGCTCGATGCGCTTGGGCAGCGCCCGCTGCTGGGCCTCGGACAAGCTGCGGCATTCCAGCCATTGGGCATACACCTCTTCGAAAGACAGGCAATCGGTGCCCACCTGCTGCCCCTGGCGCGCCTGCTGCGCGCTATACAGCCGGTTCAGCTCGTATTCTTCCCATTGCGCCTCGGCCTCCCCCTGGTAACGCTCCAGCGGCAGGTAGCGTACCCAGCCACTGGCCGGCGCAGCCTCGCTCGCCCGTGCCGCCAGCATCGCCTTGAGCCAGTCGGTCTCGATGGGGAACGCCATGGTCATGCCGGCCTGGTAACTCAGGCGCGCAGGGTGCAGGCGCTCCATGCTGAGAAAACGTGACAGGTGGCCGAGGTTGCCACGACGCATGAGGCAGATGTACAGCGCCATGTCCAGGCGCGCGACGAAGCCGCTGCCGTCCTGCACCAGCGCTGGCAGGAACTCGGCCACCAGGTCGCGGCGCAGCAGCGCGTGGCTCAGCCCGCCGAACAGGTTGGGCGCGTTGGTCTCCAGCGCTTCGAGCAGGTCACTGCCCTTGACCACCGCGTCCTCCGGGCACATCACCGCGTTGAGCATGCGCGGCGGCAACAAGGCGTCGTCTGCCGCGCACAGCATGCGCTGGCAGATGGTCATGCTGACATCGGCATGCTGCGCCATGAGCCTGGCCTGCAAGCCGACGCATTCGGGGAACAGCCGGTCATCATCACAGAGAAACTTGAGCAACGGCCCCCGGGCATGCTCCAGGCACACCATCAGGTTACGGGCGAACCCCAGGGTCTGCGGGTTGCGCACGTAGCGCACCGGCTTGCCGGTTTCGCTCATCACCGCATCGACGATTGCCGCGATCTCCGGGCCGCGGCTGTCGTCGCAGACCAGCACCTCGAGCATCGGGTAATCCTGCTCCAACGCACTGAGCAGGGTGGCGCGGAAGAACTCGGGGTTGAAGGCCGGGATGGCAATGCTGACGAGGGGCTGTTGGCTCACGGTAATGACCTTGAAGAACGGCGTGGCCAGCACCGTCTGGGCTGGCCCGCAGATGACGCCAGGAGAGGTATCAGATGTAATTGACCAAGGACAGCCCGGCGACCTTGGCATAGGCCTGCAACGAAGCCTGCAGCATGTTGGTCTGCATCTGCAGGCGCAGCATCACCTCGGCCGGGTCGCTTTCGCGAATCGAGCTCTGGGTCTTGGCATTTTCGGTATTCAGCGCTTCGTTGGTCTCGGACTGCACGTCCAGTGCCTGGCCACGGCCACCAATGGCGCTGACCGAGGCCGACACCTGGTTGGTGGCACTGGCAATGTTGCCGATGGCCGCATCCAGGGATGCCCGGAACTGCTGCCGGGCCACCGGGTCGCCATCCACCGGGCTGTTCAGCGCGGCGCGCAGCTTGCCGATCGTATCCAGCACATTCTGGGTCTGATGGGTGTCGACCTTGATCGCGAACGAATCACCGGCGTTCGGGGCGCCCGACAACTCGAAGCTGACACCTGCCGCTGTCGCAGTGGTACCGCCTGCCCCGCCGAGGACACCGGAGGCCACCGGCCGGCTATCGGCAGTCACGGGTGCCGCATACAGCTCGAAGCTGTTGGTGCCAGTGAACTTGAGCACCGCACCACCGGAAGGAAATGCTGCATCGTAGGCAGCCTGATCGGTGATGGTCGCGCCGGTAACCTGCTCGGAAGAGCTGTTACCCGGGCTGCGGGTCCCGGACACTTCATCTGCGCGGGAGCTCAGGGTAAAGGTGTGCCCGGCGATGACCGCGTCTTCGTTGCCCTTGTCGCCAGCCTGGAAACTGATGTCCAGGCGCAGGTCGACGCCACGGAAACTGATGGTGGTGTTGTCGCCGTTGGGGTCGAACTTGCCGCCCTGGCTGGCTTCGAGCGTGACGTCATTGTTGTTGGCGTCAGTGATCTTGTATTCAGTGCTGCTGATGAACTCGATGGTGTACGGCTCGCCGCCACGGAACCGGTCGTTGTAGGTCGCGCTGCCCGATACCTGGCCGTTGGACAGGCTGACCCGGCCATCATCGGTGGCGGGTGCAGTCAGCGCGGTCTGGCTGCGGCTGGTATTGAGCGCCTGCTCGAAGGCGTCGTAGCCGGTCTCGTTGGCCGCCAGGGTGAGCATGTCGCCAACCTGCAGGCTCAGCTTGCCCTGGTCGCCCTGGTAGCTGTAGGTGCCATCTGCGTTGCGCACGTAGGGCGGCGTATCGCCCTTGGAGCCGGAGAAGATGTACTTGCCATTTTCGTCCCTGCTGTTCATCAGGGTGAACAGCTGGTCTTCGAGCGAGGCGAGTTCGTCGGCATTGGCCTTGCGATCGGCGTCGGTCATCGAACCGTTGCCGGAGCTTACCGCCAGCTCGTTGACCCGCTGCAGGATGGTGCCGATCGAGTTCAGCGTGCTTTCGGCAGTGCCCAGCGCGTTGCGCACGCTGGTGATGTTGCCCGAGTACTGCTTCAGCAGGTTCTGCTGCTGCTCCAGCTGCAGCAGGCGAGCCGCGCCAACCGGGTCGTCCTTGGCCGAACGCACGCGGATGCCATCGGAGGCTTCCTGCTGGGTCTTCACCGTGTTGGCGAAGTTGCGCTGATAGTTGGCCTGGTTGGTGTTGTAGAACTGCGAAGTGGAGATGCGTACGCTCACGATCTACGGCTCCTTAAAGACTGTTGATCAGGGTGGCGAAGGTTTCCTGGGCCGCCTTGATGATCTGCGACGACGCGGTGTAGTACTGCTGGAACTTGATCAGGTTGCCGGTCTCTTCGTCGACCGACACCCCCGACAGGCCGTTGCGGCTGTCCAGCGCAGACGTATGCAAGGCCGAGGTGGCATCGCTGTCCATCTGCGCCTGGCCGGCCTTGCCGCCGACGTTGGAAACCAGCTTGGCGTAGGCATCGGTGAAGCTGATGCCCTTGCCGTTGGCGCCGACCTCGACCGTGGACCGGGTCTGCAGGTCGAGTACCGACTGGCCATTGCGGTTGTCCGCCGAGCCTGCGCCGGTCAGCGCCACGGTGTAGCTGTCACCGTTTTTCGGGGCGCCGGAAACACTCATCTCGAAGTTGAAGCTGGCGCCCAGCGAATTGCCGTTGCCATCGACCATCGGCACCGACAGCTGCAGCTTGTTCTCCTGGCCCGGCAGAATGGTGCCGCTGCCGATCTCGGTGCCCTTGGCGTCGTACATCTTGTAGGCCTGGGGCGAGGTGGTGTCGTCACCGAATACCAGCTTGACCGGGGTGGAGTACTTCAGGCCGGCCTGCAGCTGCGAACGCTGAGCGGCATCGTAGATGTCCAGCTCGGAGGTCAGCGTCGGCTGGGTGATCACGCCAGTGCCCTTGTTACCCGCCCCGCTGGTAGCGGTCAGCGGCGCGGCCAGGGCCAGGCGCTTGGGGTCGGTGAGCACGGTGTCGATGCCGGCCGCAGCGTTGCGGGTCGGGGTGATCTTGAAGCTGTCGCCGGCACTCAGGCCGCCACCGTTGAGCGACAGGGTGAAGCCGTCGATGACCGGCGGCGGCGTGTCGCCGAGGTCGAAGCTGCCCATGTCGGTGCCTTCCGGCAGCTTGCGCACGCTGTAGCCGGTGGCGCTGGTGAAGGTCACCTGGTAATCGCTGGTGGACAGTTTGCCGGTGTCCTTGATGGTCACGTCAAGGTTGCCGGAGCCGGCACTGTTGCCGGCCTTGGCAATACTGCGCTGGCTGATGGCCGCGGCGCTGTTGATGTCGCCGAACAGGGTGGCGCCGAAGTTACCGTTCTTGTCGATACCCTGGGCCAGCTGGCTGTTGATTGCATCCGCCACCACCAGGGCCACGCGGCCCAGCTCGTTGACGGCAGGATCGAGGGTTTCCTTGCGGTAGCGGATCAGGCCACCCAGCTCGCCACCGCTGGTGGTGCCGGTGATGTCCATCTTGGTCGAGCCACGGTTGAGGATCAGGCTCATCCGGGTCGGGTCGGTCGCGCTTGGTTCCACGCCCAGGGTCTGGGTGGTCTTGCCGAGGACCAGGGCCTGGCCATTTTTCAGGTAGACGTCGTAGTTGCCGTCGCGCTCCACCACATCGGCACCGATCAGTTTGCTCAGCTCGCGCACCGCGCCATCGCGCTGGTCGAGCAGGTCGTTGGGCTGGCCGGAGATGGACGTGACGCGAGAAATCTGGTCGTTGAGGTCTGCGATGCTCTTGGTCAGGTTGTTCACCTGATCGGCGAGCGACGCCATGTTGGCGTTGATGTCGCTGTTCTGCTGGTTGAACTGCGCCGACAGGGTGTTGAAACGCTTGGCCAGCGACTGCGCGCTGGTCAGCAGCAGTTGCCGCGAGGCGTCCTCGGTGGGCTTGGCCGCGGCATCCTGCAGGGCACCGAAGAAGCTTTGCAGCGCAGCGGTGATGCCGGTATCGCTGCTGGACAGGGCGGTATCCAGCGGCGTGATCTGGTTCAGGTACGTGGAGGCATCGCTGCTCAATGAAGTGGTGCTGCGCAGCTGGTTTTCCAGAAACGCGTTGTACACCCGGCGCACATCGGCCAGCGTGGTGCCGCTACCGATGAAGACCTGGCCGACTTGCTGCCCGCCCTTGGTCTTCTGCACGTTCTGCTGGCGTGAGTAGCTTTCGACATCGGCGTTGGCAATGTTGTTACCGAGGGTGTACATCCCCGATTGCGCGGCGCCAAGCCCCGACATACCAATGTTGATCAGACTCGCCATGGTTCCATGCCCTTAAAGTTTCGTTGCAGTACCGAGCATTGCGTAGTGCTCGTACGACTTCATCTGTTTTGCGATCTGCGAGATCTTGCTGGCGTAGTTCGGGTCGGTGGCGTACCCGGCCTTCTGCAGTTCGCGCGCGAATTGTTCTGGGTTATCGGCAGATTTCACCGCATCTTGATAGCGGGCATTGTTCTGCAACAGGCTGACCAGGTCGTGGAAGCTGTCCTGGTACGAGTCGTAGGAACGGAACGCCGCCGTCTCCTTGACGAACTGGCCATCGCGGAACTCGCTGGTGATCGCCCGCGCCGAGTCGCCTTCCCAGTTGCCGCTGGCCTTGATGCCGAACAGGTTGTGGCTGCTGCTGCCATCGCTGTTGCGCATGACCGATTTGCCCCAGCCGGTTTCCAGCGCCGCCTGCGCCACCAGGTAGCGCGGGTCGATACCAATGCGCTTGGCCGCCTGTTCGGCCATCGGCAGCATGGTGGTGATGAATTCGTCGCTGTCGGCGAAGGCCTTTTTCGGTGCCAGCGGGGGCTGCGCCACCGCACGCCCGAGAATGCGCAGGCCGTTGTCCGGCACGGCAAAGGCCTCGGCCACCTGCTGGCCGTCACGCGCCGGCACGGCAGCGTTGTTGGTGGTGGCGGCCGACGGCACGATGCCGGCCAGCAGGCGATCGGTGAGCCTGCTCGGCAGCGCCAGACGCCGCGAATTGAGCGCGGCCACGTCGTTGCGGCTGGCGCTCGCCTGGCTGGCATGCACCGGCTCGGCCACCTTGCTGCCCCACAGCGCCGGGGCGCTGCCCTCGATGCGCGGGAACGGGCTGGTGTTGGCCGGCGCGCTCTTGTTCTTGGACAGCTGGCGCACCAGCACGTCCTGCAGGCCGATACCGCCGCCTTCGCGGGACATGCTCACCGCCAGCTGCTGGTCGTACATGTCACGGTACTGCTTCACCGTCTCGGTGTTCATCGGGTTGTCGTCGGCCAGCACGTCGCTGGCCTTGCGCGAGGCCTTGAGCATTTCGCTGATGAACAGCGACTCGAATTCCTGGGCCACCTTACGCACGTTGGCGTCGCTGTCGCGGTCGCCGTGCTTGAGCGAACTCAGGCGGTTGAGGTCGGTGTAGGCACCACTGTCGGCGCTGCCGGAAACCAGGCTTTTACTGTTCATCCGCGCCGTCCTCAGATCACGATCAGGTCGGCCTGCAAGGCGCCGGCCTGTTTCAGGGCTTCGAGGATCGCCATCAGGTCGCTGGGTGCAGCCCCCACCTGGTTGACCGCACGGACGATTTCATCCAGCGTGGTGCCCGGGCCGAACTTGAACATCGGCTTGGCTTCCTGCTCGGCATTGACCCGCGAGCGCGGTACCACGGCGGTCTGGCCATTGGAGAACGGCCCCGGCTGGCTGACGATCGGGTCTTCGGTGATGGTCACGGTCAGGCTGCCATGGGTCACCGCCGCCGGCGACACCTTGACGTTCTGGCCGATGACGATGGTACCGGTACGCGAGTTGATGATGACCTTGGCCACGGCCTGGCCCGGGTCGATCTCGAGGTTTTCCAGAATCGACAGGTAATCCACACGCTGGCTCGGGTCCATCGGCGCGGTGACCCGTACCGAACCACCGTCCACGGCCTGGGCCACGCCAGGGCCGAGCAGGTCGTTGACCTTGTCGACGATGCGCTTGGCAGTGGTGAAGTCGGGGCGGTTGAGGTTCAGGGTCAGGCTGTTGCCCTGGTTGAAGCCGCTCGGCACCGCCCGTTCGACCGTGGCACCGCCCGGGATGCGCCCGGCCGACGGAACGTTGACGGTGATCTTGGAACCGTCACGGCCTTCGGCATCGAAGCCACCCACCACCAGGTTGCCCTGGGCCACGGCATAGACGTTACCGTCGATACCCTTGAGTGGCGTCATCAGCAGGCTGCCGCCGCGCAGGCTCTTGGAGTTACCGATGGAAGACACGGTAATGTCCACCACCTGGCCCGGCTTGGCGAACGCTGGCAGGTCGGCATGCACCGACACCGCCGCGACGTTCTTCAACTGCACGTTGCCGGAGCCGGCCGGTACCTTGATGCCGAACTGCGACAGCATATTGTTGAAGGTTTGCAGGGTGAACGGTGTCTGGGTGGTCTGGTCACCCGTGCCGTTGAGCCCGACCACCAGGCCATAACCGATCAACTGGTTGGAACGCACGCCAGAAATGCTGGCGATGTCCTTCAGCCGCTCGGCTTGGGCACCGAACGCGCAGGACAGGAGCAGGGTCGCGGCAATCAGCTGCCTTACGTTGAACATGTTCATCCGTACTCAGAAGGGCCAAAGCGGGCTCATGAAGAAGCGATCCAGCCAACCGGGCTGGCTGGCATCGGCGAACGAGCCGGTGCCCGAATAGGTGATGCGCGCATCGGCCACGCGGGTGGACGGTACGGTGTTGTCGGTAGCGATGTCGTCCGCCCGGATCAGGCCGGCGATACGCACCAGCTCCTCGCCGGTGTTCAGGGTCATCCACTTCTCGCCGCGCACGGCGACGATGCCGTTGGGCAGCACCTCGGCCACGGTCACGGTGATGGAGCCGGTCAGGGTGTTGCCCTGGGTGGCCTTGCTGTCGCCCTTGGTGGTGCGCTCGCCGTTATAGCCGGCTTCCAGCGACAGGTCTCCGCCGCCAAACGGGTTATTGGTGTTCGGCGTGCTGCCGAACAACGAGGTAAGGCCGATGTTGGCGTTGCTGTTCTTCTGGATCTGCGACCCTGCGTTCTTGCTCGCCGACGTGCGCTCGTTGAGGGTGATGGTGATGATGTCACCCACGCGGAACGCCTTGCGGTCGGTGTACAGGCTCTGCTCGAAACCGGCCTGGTAGATCGAACCGTTGTTGGCTGCAGCCGGCAGCGGGGTGCGCGGCAGGACCGGCGCATAATACGGGTCGTTCGGCTTGGGCGTCGGCGCGACGCAACCTGCCAGCACGACCGCCCCCCCCAGGGCGAACACAGACAACAAACGCTTCATGACACTTACCTCACGGTGTAACGGGAGTGGAACCTGCACTAGGGCTTAGAGCTGCTGGGTAACGAACGACAGCATCTGGTCGGCGGTGGAGATGACCTTGGAGTTCATCTCGTAGGCACGCTGGGTGGTGATCATGTTCACCAGTTCTTCCACGGTGCTGACGTTGGAGTTCTCCAGGGTCTGTTGCAGCGTGGTACCGAAACCGTTCAGGCCCGGGGTGCCGACTTGCGGCGCGCCGCTGGCCGCGGTCTCCAGGAACAGGTTGTCGCCAATTGCCTGCAGGCCGGCCGGGTTGATGAAGTCGGCGGTCTGGATATTGCCGATCACCTGCGCTGCCGGGTTGCCGGCGGTGGTGATCGACACGGTGCCGTCCTGGCCGACGGTGAAGGTCTGGGCGTCATTCGGCACCACGATCGCAGGCTCCAGGGCAAAACCCTGGGCGGTGACGATCTGGCCATCGGAGTTCAGGTGGAAGGTACCGTCACGGGTGTACGAAACCGTGCCATCGGGCTGCAACACCTGGAAGAAGCCACGGCCGTTGACCGCCATGTCCAGCGGGTTTTCCGTGGTCTGCAGGCTGCCGGTCTGGAAGTTCTTCTGCGTGCCGACAATGCGCACACCGGTACCGACCTGCAGGCCGGAAGGCAGTTCGCTGTCCTGGGTGGACTGCGCACCTGGCTGGCGCTTGATCTGGTACAGCAAGTCCTGGAACTCTGCGCGATCACGCTTGAAGCCGGTGGTCGAGACGTTGGCCAGGTTGTTGGAGATGACCGTCAGGTTGGTGTCCTGGGCGGACAGGCCGGTTTTAGCGACCCAAAGAGCCGGAAGCATGTAAGTTCTCCTCGTGCGCCTGTTTTACGGCACCCGTTCAAATGTGATTAGCCGATTTGCAAAACACGCGCCATGGCTTCGTCGCCTTCCTTGGCCGCGTTCATCATCTTGACGTGCAGTTCGAATTGACGGGACAGCGCCAGCACCGAAGTCATTTCTTCCACGGCGTTGACGTTGCTGCCCTCCAGGAAGCCTGACACCACCCGCACGTTGACGTCGGCGGCGGCGGGCTGGCCGTCCCGGGTATGGATCAGCCCGTCCAGGCCTTTGGTCAGGCCTTTGCTGTCCGGGTTGACCAGCTTGATACGGTCGACCTCGGCCATCACCCGCGGGTCTTCACCCATGGAGCGGATGCTGATGGTGCCGTCGGCGCCGACTTCAACCTTCTGCTCTGGCGGGATGGCGATGGGGCCGCCATTGCCGATCACCGGCATGCCGTTGCCGGCACGCAGCACGCCCAGGGCGTCGATGTTCAGGCTGCCGGTACGCACATAGGCTTCGCTGCCATCGGGCGCCTGCACGGCAATGAAACCTTTGCCGGTCACCGTCACGTCCAGGTCGCGCCCGGTTTCGATCATCGGGCCTTCGCTGAAGTCGGTGGCCGGGCGCTCGGTCATGGCAAAGGCCCGCGCCGGAAAGCTGTCGCCGAACACCGGCATCGAGCGCGCCTGCTCCAGGTCACGCTGAAAACCGTTGGTGGAAATGTTCGCCAGGTTGTTGGCGTGGGCCTTCTGCGCCAGCGCGTTCTGGCTGGCGCCGGTCATGGCCACGTAAAGCATCTTGTCCACAGTCATCCTCCGCTGCACTGGCGATCGTTTGCCGCTCGCCGCTGCTGTGCAGGCTCTAAAGCAAGTTCCGAACCAACTTTTCAGAATCATGAAAAAGCCCGTGAATACGGGCTTTCAAGGGTGCCGCCAGGGTATTGAACGCCGGTTATCCGGCGCTTGCTTGCCGGTGACGGCAAACTTGTACCGGGCTCTTCGCGGGCGCCTTCAAGGCTCGCGGCAAGCGCCATTGGTGAAGGGCCCGGCAAACTTCTTCCAGCCCTCCCCCGGCGGCCATTGCGAACAGACCAGGCGCCCATCCACCTGGCTCTCCCAGCGCCACCACGGCGCGGTGCCGGCCTGGGCCTGGTACAGGCACGCTGCAGCAACCAGTGCGACAAGCAGTTTTTTCATGACGCCCCCTGCAAAAACAACGAACCCCTTCACGACAAAGGGGTTCGTCCTGACACGCTCAACCAGCAACCATCAGGCCATCTGGATGACGGTCTGCATGATGGTGCTTTCGGTGGAGATGGTCTTGGCGTTCGCCTGGTAATTGCTCTGCGCCTTGATCAGCTCGACCAGTTCCTGGGTCAGGTTGACGTTGGAGGCTTCCAGCGAGTTGGACTCGACGCTGCCCAGGGTACCGGTCTTCGGCGCATCGATGCCCGGAATGCCGGAGGTGTAGGTTTCGGTCCAGCGGGTACCGCCGATCTGCTGCAGGCCCTGCTCGTTGGCGAAGCTGGCCAGCGCGACCTGGCCGATGGCACGCGACTGCTGGTTGCTGAAGCTGGCGAACAGTACGCCGGTCGAGTCGATGCTCAGGCTCGACAGGATGCCGGTCGCATAACCATCCTGGGACTGCGACATGCGCGCGGTCTCGGTGTTGTACGAGGTGGTGCTGTTCATCGACAGGCGCATGCCGTCGGCATTGCCCGCCGCGCCATTGGCGATCCAGTTACCCGCCGAATCTTCCACCGCTGGCACCCAACCGGTCATGGTGAAGGTGTTGTTGGTCACGGTGAACGACGAGCCCGCCGGGTGGCCGGTGTTGTCGGCCGTCATGCCCTTGACCGAGCCATCGCTGTTGAAGCTGATGGTGCCGGTCAGCGGTGCTGTGGAGGACGGGTCGAACGGGTTACGGCCGTCAACCAGGGTGTACATGGTCCACTCATTGGTGCCGGTCTTGCGATAGAACTGCTCCATGGTGTGCTCGTTGCCCTGGCTGTCGTACACCTTGGTCGGGAAGGACTTGGTGTAGGTCTTCTGGTCAGCAGGGTCGAACGGCAGGTTCGGCACCATCGCACCAGTACCATCGTCGACTTCCAGCGGGATGTCAGCGGCCGAAGAGTTCAGGTTGATGCCCTGGTCGATCAGGGAAGTGGCCTTGGGCTGCAGTGCCGAGGTGTCGATCTGCAGATCGCTCAGCACGCCCTTCTGGATCTTGCCGGTCGAGTCAGCGGCATAACCCTGCAGGCGCAGGCCGTCCGAGGTCACCACGAAGTTGTCCTTGCTGGCCTGGAAGGCACCGGCACGGGTATAGACGCGCGAGCCGTTATCGGACAGCACGAAGAAGCCCTGCCCCTGGATACCCATGTCCAGCACATTGCCGGTGTTGTTGACGTCACCCTGGGTGAACTGCTGGGAAACGGCCGCCAGACGCACACCGTTACCGACCTGGTTCTTGCCCACGCCCAGGCGGTTGGCACCGGCATAGACATCGGCGAACTCGGCGCGCGACGACTTGAAACCGGTGGTGTTGACGTTGGCGATGTTGTTGCCGGTGACATCCAGTTGCTTGTTTGCTGCGTACAGACCGCTAAGGCCGATATTGAAAGACATGAATTCGCTCCTTTTGCCGCACTAATGGGCCTTAGATACCGATGGTTTGCACGTCGGAGAGGGACACTTTGCCAACGCCAGCGAGGTTGAGCACCATTTCGCCGGCGGAACTGAAGCTGACGCTGGTCACCTTGGCCGGCAACAGCGTGTTCATCTGCACGGCCTTGCCATCCACCGTGGTGCTGGCGGTGAAGGTGTAGGTGCCCGGGTCGACTTTCGCGCCGCTATTGTTGGTACCGTCCCAGATGAAGTCGGCGTAACCGGCCTTCTGCTCACCCAGTTCGATGGTCTTGACGGTGTTGCCGTCCTTGTCCTTGATGGTGATCTTCGCTTCGCCGATGGCTTGCGGTACCACGAACTGCGCGTTGAAGCTTTGGGTGGTATCGACGATAGCCTTGTCGTTCTGCACCACCACCGAGCGACCGACCAGCGACGACGCCTGCAGTGCCTGGGACGAGGCCATGGCACTGGTAATGGCACTGACCGATTCGTTCAGCGAGGTGATGCCCTCGAGGCTGCTGAACTGCGCCAACTGAGCAACGAATTCACCGTTGTCCTGCGGGTCCAGCGGGTTCTGGTGCTGCATCTGGGTCACCAGCAACTGCAGGAAGGCATCCTTGCCGAGCGAGTCGGTGCCGGTCTTGGATGCGGTGTCCACGGTCTTCTTGGTGTTGGTACCCACACCCGACGCCGCAAGCACTTCGTTGAGATTCACGCCGGTAGTATCGATTGCCATGGTCTGGTTTCCTTATCACTGACCCAGGGTCAGGACTTTCTGCATCATGCTCTTGGCCGTGTTCATCAGCTCGGCGTTGGTCTGGAATGCCCGGCTGGCGGAAATCATGTCGGCCATTTCCTCGACCACGTTGACGTTCGGGTAGTAGACATAGCCATCCTTGTTCGCCGCCGGGTGGTTCGGCTCGTAGCGGGCTTCGAGGTTGCTCTGGTCCTCGACGATGCCTTTTACCTGCACGCCTTGCCCGGCTTCGCCCTGGTCTTCGAACAGCGACTGGCTGCTGCCGGCCTGGGCATCCTGGAAGGTAGTGGCGAACACCGGGTGGCGAGCGCGGTAGGTCTGGTCGATGCTCGAGGACACGGTCTCGGCGTTGGCAATGTTCGAAGCAACGGTGTTCAGGCGCGTGTTCTGCGCACTCATGCCGCTACCGGCAATGTTGAAGACACTGGAAAGGGACATGGTCATTCTCCCCGCAGGGCCGATACCAGCCCTTTGAATTTACTGTTGAGCAAGGTGAAGCTGGCCTGGAAGCCGACCGCGTTTTCGGTGTAGTTCGATTGCTCGATCTGCGCGTCCACGGTGTTCTGGTCGATCGACGGCTGCAGCGGCGTGCGGTACTTCAGGGTATCGTCGGCCATGGCCAGGCCTTCGGCCTCGATGTGCCGGCTGTTGGTGCGGTCGAGGCTGAAACGGCCGCTCTGCTGCTTGTCGCTTTCGGCGGCGAGCACCGAAGCGAAGTCCATGTCACGCGCCTTGTAGTTGGGCGTGTCGGCGTTGGCGATGTTGTTGGCCAGCACTTCGGCGCGCTGGGCGCGGAAGCCCAGGGCCTTTTCATGGATGCCAAGCGCCTTGTCGAAACTGATGCTCATGTCGGGGAAACCTTCGAAGGTTGACCGGAATATCGTTGGCCAAGCTATAGCAAGGGCTGTGCCAACCAACTGAAAGCCTGCAAATACGGGCTTCCAGGGAGCGGTGCTGTCAGAGTGATGCCAGAAAAGCGGCAAAGGCCTTCCGCCCGGAGCGGCGAAAGCGGCAATTGCCAGGCGGCAAAAGCGGCAAAACAAAAAATTGACGTCAGCTTTTCCTGTTCCGGCTTTTCGCAGGCGCGCCCGCGAAGCGGCCAGAGCAGACAAACGAAAAGGCCGGCAACTTTCGCTGCCGGCCTTCTGTGCTTACTTGGCCTGGTAGATGATCCCCGGGCTGCACTGCACCATCTGGTAATGGTCCGGCAGTCCGTTCAGCGCCTCGGAAGCGCCAAGGAACAGGTAGCCACCCGGTTTCAGGGTGCCATGGATGCGCATCAGGATGTCCTTCTTCACCTGCGCCGAGAAGTAGATCAGCACGTTACGGCAGAACACCACGTCGAACTTGCCCAGGCTGGCATAGCTGTCGAGCAGGTTGAACGAGCGGAACTCGACACGGCTGCGAATCGCCGGCTTGACCGCCCAGCGCCCCGGCCCCTTGGTGTCGAAGTAACGCTGCAGGCGCTCCTGGGACAAGCCGCGGGCAATCGCCAGGCTGTCGTACTCGCCAGTCTTGCAGTTGGTCAGCATGCTGCCGGACAAGTCGGTGGCGACGATCTGCGCGCCCATCTTCAACTGCCCCAGGTTGCTGCGCTCGAACTCGTCGATGGCCATCGAGATGGAATACGGCTCCTGCCCCGACGAACAGGCCGCCGACCACATGCGCAGGCGCTGCCCGGGGTTGTTGCGGATGAACTCCGGAATCACCTTGTTCTTCAGTACTTCGAACGGGTAGGTGTCGCGAAACCACAGGGTCTCGTTGGTGGTCATGGCATCGACCACCTGCTCGCGCAAGCCACCTCGCGGCTGGGCCTGGATGCGCTGTACCAGCTCGCCCAGGTTCTTGATGCCCTGTTGTTCCATCAGCTTGTTGAGACGGCTGGAAACCAGGTACTGCTTGTTATCCCCCAGCAGGATGCCACAGGCTTTCTCCAGGAAGACCCGGAACTGTTCGAAATCCAAATTACCCGTAGACACTTCTGCCGCCTCTTTTCAATCACTGGTGCCGGGGGCTTGCCCCCGGCGCTTTCAATGTGCCGCCTTGATCCGGTCGACCACCCGCTGGGCCAGGTCGTCCGGCTTGAACTTGGCCAGGAAGTCATCCGCCCCGACCTTCTTCACCATTGCCTGGTTGAACACCCCGGAAAGCGAAGTATGCAGGCAGATATGCAATTTTTGCATGCGTGGGTCACTGCGGATCTCCGCGGTCAGCGTGTAGCCATCCATTTCCGGCATTTCAATGTCGGAGATCATCATCAGGAACTCTTCTTCCGGCTTCTTGCCCTCGTCCACCAGCTGACGCAGGTAGTTCAGGGCCTGGCGACCGTCATTGAGCGCCACCACCTCGACCCCTACTGTCTGCAGGCAGCGGCTGACCTGCTTGCGCGCCACCGACGAATCGTCGACGGTGAGCACCCGCAGCAGCACGGCCTTGTCCTGCACCTCGGCATCGATCACCCCCGCCGACACCGACTCGGACGATGGCGCCACCTCGGCCAGCACCTTCTCCACGTCGATGATCTCGACCATGCGGTTGTCTACCCGGGTGACTGCGGTCAGGTAGTGATCGCGGCCGGTACCCTTGGGTGGCGGATGGATTTCTTCCCAGTTCATGTTGACGATACGTTCCACCGAATGCACCAGGAAGCCTTGGGTCTTGGTGTTGTACTCGGTAATGATCACGAAGCTGTTGCGCGTGTCTTCCTGCAGCGGCCGCAGCCCGGTGGCCATCGACAGGTCGAGGATCGGGATGGTCGCCCCGCGAATATTGGCAACGCCGCGCACCACCGGGTGCGCCTTGGGCAGCAAGGTCAGTGCAGGGCATTGCAGCACTTCCCTGACCTTGAACACGTTGATGCCGTATAGCTGTTCGCCATTGAGGCGGAACAGCAGCAATTCCAGGCGGTTCTGCCCGACCAGCTGCGTGCGCTGGTTGACCGAATCCATAACACCTGCCATGCCAGTCTCCTCTACCTTTGAGCCTTTCGGTGCCACTCACCTAGCAAGTCGGCACGGGCTTTGCTTTTTTGAGCGTCATGTACACGAAAACGACATTTTCCCGACGATTGACGCGCCTGCTGACTGGCTCGCTGGCCGTGCTGTGCCTGCTGACGCCTGGCGTTCGCACGGTAGCGGACGCGTTTACCTTGCCTGAACAGCTTATCGGTGTCACCCAAGGGTTTCTTGAATTCAGCGTCGAAGATTACCTGGCCACCACCCAGACCGCCGGCCGCTACGAAATCCAGGTCAACCCGCTGGACCCACGCCTGCGCATGCCGCTGTGCAGCCAGCAGCTGGACGCCTCGCTGGAAAGCCCGGCACAACCGTTGGGCCGGGTTACGGTGAAGGTGCGTTGCGACAGCGCAGCGCCGTGGACCGTGTTCGTGCCGGCCACCGTGCGGCTGTTCCGCGAAGTCGTGGTGGCGACCCGCCCGTTGAAGCGCGACAACGTGGTGAGCGAAGGCGACGTGGCCCTGCGCGAGCGCGATGTCGGCACCCTGGGGCAAGGCTTCCTGACCGAACTGGACCAAGCGGTCGGCATGAAGATGCTGCGCCCCACGGTGATCGACCAGGTGCTCACCCCGCAGCACCTGGAACAGGCCGAGGTGGTGCGCAAGGGCGACCACGTGGTGATCATCGCCCGCAGCGGCAGCCTGAGCGTACGCATGCCCGGCGAAGCGCTGGGCAAGGGCGGCCTGAGCGAGCAGATCCGGGTGCGTAACCTCAATTCCAAACGGGTGGTCAAGGCCAGGGTCACCGGCCCGGGCCAGGTCGAGGTGAGCATGTAGCCAGCCGACATTGCGCTGGCGGTGAGGAACCGCTGCTCCTAAACTGTGTCAGAAAACGGGTTCGCAAGCTTGCCGACAGGCGGCTACGCATTTGTGCCTAAAGTTTCTTTCGGGTTGGCCGAAAACAAGGCAAGCGTCCAAATACCCAGAGGTTTCTGATCATGGTCATCGACTTCAGTCGTGTAAATAATTCTCCGTCCGTCACGGGCGGCGTGCGCAGCAACAGCGCATCCGGCAGCGCCGAAAAACCGGCAGCCAGCCAGGAAGCAACCACCAGCGCCAGCGGAGAAGCGGTACACCTCAGCCAGGAGGCACAGCAGTTGCAGAAGATCAGCGACAAGCTGCGCGACGAGCCGGTGGTCAACAGCGCCCGTGTGGCCCAGTTGAAACAGGCGATCGCCGACGGCAGCTACCAGGTCGATGCCGGCCGGGTCGCCAGCAAACTGCTCGATTTCGAAGCCCAGCGCTGACCGTTCGGCGCGCTGACTTCACGGACGCCCAAACAGCCAAGAGTTAGCCATGCACGACACCACCTTGCTGCAACTGATCGAAGACGACATCGCACCGATGCAGGAATTGCTCGACCTCTTGCAGAAGGAGGCCGTTGCTCTGCATGGGCGTGACATGGCGCTGCTGGAAACCATCCTGGCCCGCAAGCAGTCCTTGATCGTGCTGCTGGAGCAGCAAGGCACGCGGCGCAACAACCTGCTCACCAGCCTGGGCCTGAGCGCCAATCGCGCCGGGGTGGAGGCGGTGGCAGCACAATCACCGAACGGTGAACTGCTGCTGCAGCAACTCGACGTCATCAGCCAGTTGATGCAAGCCTGCCAGCAGCTCAACGAGACCAACGGGCGGATCATCCAGGTGCAGCAAAACGTCACCAACAACCAGATCCGCATCCTCATGGGTGGCGACTCGCCGTCGCTCTACGACAGCCGCGGCAGCACGTCGCCGCTGGTCAAGCCACGGGCGCTCAGCCAGGTTTGATTTTTTCTATCAAGGCACGGAACATACTGGCAAAATGCCGTTAATTGCGTGTGTCGCTTTTGCCTGGAGAATCATAAAGCCGTGTTCAATGAATCCGATGCCCCGCAGCCGCCAAAGGTACTGAACACCCCTTTGGAGATTGCGGCCAACTTGCGGCAGCTGCAGGAAAGCCACGACCCTCTGATCATCACCTTCCATGACCGCAGCCAGCGCTTCCAGAGCTATGTGGTGCATGTAGACCGTGAGAGCAATACCCTGGCGCTGGACGAAATGATCCCCCGCGACGGCGAGAAGTACATCGAGAACGGCGAGCACTTCCGCGTCGAAGGTTTTCACGATGGCGTGCGCATTGCCTGGGAGTGCAACCACGCGCTGCGGATCAGCGAGGTCGATGGCCACCGCTGCTACCGGGGCGCCATGCCCCTGGAAATGACCTATCACCAACGCCGCAATGCTTTCCGCGCAGCGCTGAAACTGTCGCAGCTGGTCGACATCATCCTCGATGGCGCCCACCTCAAGGGCAATGGCGCCCTGCGCGGCAAGCTGCTGGATATTTCTGCCACCGGCTGCAAACTGCGCTTCGACGGCAATGTCGAGGATCGCCTGCAACTGGGCCAGGTGTACGAGCGCTTCAAGGCAGGCAACCCACTGGGCCTGGTCGATACCATGGTCGAGCTGCGCCACCTGCATTATGAAGAGCGGATCAATACCACCTTCGCCGGCGTACGCTTCCATAACCTCAACGGCCAGGCGCAGCGCAAGATCGAAAGCTTCGTGTACCAGTTGCAGCGAGAAGCGCGGCGGTTCGACAAGGACGACTATTGATCGTCGGCTGCAAGACAACAACGCCACCTTTCGAGGTGGCGTTTTCATTTGTGTTCTTACAGTGCCGGCCTCTTCGCGGGCGCGCCCGCTCCCACCGGGAAGGCGCAGCCCTCAGGCTTGATGCGGTCCTTGTGGGAGCGGGCATGCCCGCGAAGAGGCCGGCACAGGCTTACACCGACTTGCTGACCTCTTGCGGCTCAGCCGCCGGTTGCCCGGTCCCCCTCTCTTCCGCCTCGGTATCCTCCGCCGCCACCGGTGCCTGCATCACGTCCTGCACGGTCTGCTCATCCACCCGCGGGTCGAGTGCCGCCGACAACGGCGAACCGGCCGCCGGCATCGCCACGTGGCCCAACGGCGCGTCCTGCACCTGGTGCAGCCCGGTCACCGCTTTTGGCCGGATGCGCCATACCAGTACCAGCGCGAAGAACACGAAGAAGGCGTACAGCATCTGCGCCCCCAGCACCTTCATCAGTACACCCGCTGCCAACGGGCCGATGCACGCGCCCACGCCATAGGTCACCAGCAGCATCGCGGTCAGCGACACCCGTCGCTCGCTCTCCACATGGTCGTTGGAGAACGCCACCGCCAGCGGATACAGGCAGAACTGCAGCAACGAAATCAGGAAGCCCACGCCAAACAACAACTCCAGCGGTACGCTGGGCAGTATCGCCAGCGGCGCCGAAGCCAGCGCCAGGCCCACTGCCACGCTACGGATCAGTACCGCCCGGTCGTAACGGTCCGACAGCCAGCCCAGCGGCCACTGCACCAGCAGGCCGGCGAAAATGCAGCTACCCATGAACAGGCCGATCTGCTCGGTGCTCAGCCCCTGGCTCGAAGCATACAAAGGCGCCAGGCCATAGAACGAACCGACGATCAGGCCCGAGCCCAGCACCGTGCTGAGCGACTGCGGCACCCGCTTGAGGAAGAACTTCGGCTCCATCGGTGCCGGGCGCAAGGGCGCCGGGTGGATACGCCGGGTCATTGCCACCGGCACCAGGCACAGGGCAAAACACATGGCCACCAGCATCAGCAGTTCGGGGCCCAGTTGCGGGTGCACCACCAGAATCAGCTGGCCGAGCACCAGGCCCAGGTAGGAGGCAATCATGTAGCCGCTGAACACCGCGCCGCGGTGCTTCACATCGGCCTGCTCGTTCAGCCAGCTCTCGATGACCATGTACTGGCACATCATGCCCAGGCCGACGATCATCCGCAGGCCGACCCAGGCCGGCAACCAGTTGGTAAGGCCATGGCCGAGCACCGCGGCACCGACGATACCGGCGCAGGTGGCATAGGCTCGGATGTGCCCGACCCGGCCAATCAGGCGGTGGCCGACCTTGCCGCCGACCGCCAGGCCAAAGTAGTTGGCCGCCATCAACGCACCTACCCACAAACTGTCGACATGGTCAGCCGCCAGGCGCAAGGCCAGGTAGGTACTGAGCAGGCCCGAGCCGATCAACATCATCAGCGCGGCGAAATACAACGACTGAAACGGCTTCCATATATTTCGCATACGTCCCGTGAAGCTCCCTGGTCAGGTGACGGTTGGGTGCTAGAAGCATAAGGGCAAAAACTGCCTGGCGCAGGCCCCTACAGCGATTTTGCCGCTACGGGGCGTGTCCAGTGTCGGTTGTGTCGCGATCAGGCCTGTGCCGCCAGCACCCGGCGCTCCCACGGCGTAATCTCGTCGAGGAAATCGGTCAGCTCCAGCGTCTTGCTGGCGACGTAGCCTTCGATGAACTCGCTGCCGAACAGTTCCCGCGCCAACGCGCTGCGCTTGAGCCGCTCCAGCGCGGCATGCAGGGTGCACGGCAGGGCCAGATGCTCCGGCACGACGAACTCCCCGTGGACCGCCGGCGTAGCCTGCAGGCGCTGCTGGATGCCATGCAGCCCGGCGGCCAGGCTGGCGGCGATGGCCAGGTAGGGGTTGGCATCGGCACCGGGCAGGCGGTTTTCCACCCGCCGCGCTGCCGGTGCGCTGGCCGGAATGCGCAGGCCTGCGGCACGGTTGTCTTCGGACCAGCAGGCATTGTTCGGCGAAGCGTAGGGGTGACACAGGCGCTGGTAGGAATTGACGTTGGGCGCGAACAGCGCGGTGAAGTCGGCCATGCACGCCTGCAGGCCACCGATGAAGTGCTGGAAGCTCGCGCTCGGCAGGCCTTGCTCATCGCTGAACACGTTACGCCCGCTGGCCACTTCCACCAGGCTCTGGTGAATATGCATGGAACTGCCCGGCGTGCGCGCCAGCGGCTTGGCCATGCACACCACGGTCAGGCCGTGCTTGAGCGCCACCTCCTTAAGCAGGTGCTTGAACAGCAGGGTCTGGTCGGCCAGCAGCAGCGGGTCGCCGTGCAGCAGGTTGATCTCGAACTGGCTGACGCCCATTTCGTGCATGAAGGTGTCACGCGGCAGGCCCAGCGCGACCATGCACTGCTCTACCTCCTTGAAGAACGGGCGCAGGCCGTTGTTGGAACTGACACTGAATGCCGAATGGCCAAGTTCGCGGCGACCATCGCTGCCGATCGGTGGCTGGAACGGCTGCTGCGGATCCGGGTTGCGGGCAAAGACGAAGAATTCGAGCTCGGTCGCCACCACTGGCGCCAGGCCCAGCGCTGCGTAACGGGCAAGCACGGCCTTGAGCTGGCCGCGAGTGGACAATGGCGAAGGCCGACCGTCCAGTTCGTTGGCATCGCAAATGGCCAGGGCGCAGCCATCGTCGCGCCACGGCAGGCGGTGGACCTGGCTGGGGTCGGCCACCAGCACCAGGTCGCCATCGTCACTGCCATAGTACCTGGCCGGCGGGTAGCCACCCATGATGCATTGCAACAGTACCCCCCGGGCCATCTGCAGGCGACGGCCTTCGAGAAAGCCCGCGGCGGTCATCACCTTGCCGCGCGGAACGCCATTGAGGTCGGGGATGACGCATTCGATCTGCTCGATGCCTTGAAGGCGTTCGGCAGCCGAGTGGGGGGCGGCGGTACTCATGACGCTTGTCCTTGTTGTAACAGGCTGGCACCAACATAGGCTGCGGGTGTTTAAAATATCAAGCACATTGCTTGTCGCGCCGGCGTCGGACCACCGCCGCACAGGCAGGTGCCCAGCCGGGGCTGGCGTAAACAACCCGGCCTTCAGCAAGCGCTTCCAGACGCTTTTCCAGCGTTCGCTGGTTTAGGGTGACAGCTCATTCCTTCGAGCTGGAGCTTCCATGATTCACGCCAATTTCACTGCCGAACTGCATTGCCGCCATGGCCAGGTGGTCATCGCAGACACGTCGTTTTCCGCCCACCCCTTCACCAGTGCCGACGAGGACGGTTGGTTGAGCACCGAGGCTGCGCGTACCCTTGATGGGCGAAACGAGTTCAAACCGGTGCGTTTCCATTTTGCGTTCATCAAGCATGACGCAAATCGTACGCTCTATTACATCAGCAGCGCCGAACACTGGGATTACACCGGCGCGCGACTCGAACGCAACAGCGATGGGTGGCTGGGACTCTATGGAACCCATGTGCTCGGAAGGGTCACCGACAGCGTGAACCCGGTGAACCTGTTCAGTGCCGCGCAGTACTGGAAGATCGAAACGCTGTCGCCTTGGGATGGCGAGCTGCAGAGCGCCGAAAGCACTGCTTTCTACCTGCGCGACCAATACGGACACCGGGTAGCGCACACCCGGCCAACGGCTGATACCTTCGCCCTCAGCTATGGCCACTTCCTCAACGCCAGCGAGCTGCCGGGCGAGGTGCTGGAGTTCCGGCTGCGCGACATTCAGCTGGGCTGACACGCGCACCGCCCCTGGGCCTGATGGTTGCTGGCGGCATCGCATTCGCTGCCGCTCAGCTAATATCAATGCCTCCTGCTACTCGCGCAGCGTCAGACCATTGGCGGGCAATGGCAAAGCTGTCTTGTAGCGAACCTGTTTCAAGGCAAAGCTGGAGCGGATGTTCGCCACCCCCGGCAACCGCGTCAGATAATCAAGAAACCGCTCCAGCGCCTGGATGCTGGGCAACAGCACGCGCAGCAGGTAGTCCGGGTCACCGGTCATCAGGTAGCACTCCATCACCTCGGGCCGTTCGGCAATTTCTTCCTCGAAGCGGTGCAACGCTTGCTCTACCTGTTTTTCCAGGCTGACATGGATGAACACGTTCACGTCCAGCCCCAACGCTTCGGGTGACAGCAAGGTCACCTGCTGGCGGATCACCCCCAGTTCCTCCATGGCTCGTACCCGGTTGAAACAGGGGGTGGGCGACAGGTTCACCGAGCGTGCCAGTTCGGCGTTGGTAATGCGGGCGTTTTCCTGCAGGCTGTTGAGAATGCCGATATCGGTACGATCGAGTTTGCGCATGAGACAAAATCACCGGTTTTTTGTGTTTATGCGGAATGTTTATCTCCCCTGCCTGGCAAAGGCAACCAACATGAGAGAAAAATTCTCCTGCCGGACCACTAAGATGTAGAGGACGCTGACTTACCAGTCACAAGCCGGTACTCAGCGGCGGCCGCTTCAGAGCTCACAAAAACAAATACCCGAGCGAGCGTAAAAAGCATGAACGAGTACGCCCCCCTGCGTTTGCATGTGCCCGAGCCTACCGGCCGGCCAGGCTGCCAGACCGATTTCTCCTACCTGCGCCTTAACGATGCAGGTCAAGTCCGTAAACCGCCTGTCGATGTCGACGCTGCCGACACCGCCGACCTGTCCTATAGCCTGATCCGCGTGCTTGATGAGCAAGGCAACGCGCAAGGCCCGTGGGCTGAAGACATCGACCCGCAGATCCTCCGTCAGGGCATGCGCGCCATGCTCAAGACGCGGATCTTCGACAGCCGCATGGTGGTTGCCCAGCGCCAGAAGAAAATGTCCTTCTACATGCAGAGCCTGGGTGAAGAAGCCATCGGCAGTGCCCAGGCGCTGGCGCTGAACCGCACCGACATGTGCTTCCCCACCTACCGCCAGCAAAGCATCCTGATGGCCCGCGACGTGTCGCTGGTCGAGATGATCTGCCAGCTGCTGTCCAACGAGCGCGACCCGCTCAAGGGCCGCCAGCTGCCGATCATGTATTCGGTGCGCGAGGCTGGGTTCTTCACGATCAGCGGCAACCTGGCGACCCAGTTCGTGCAAGCGGTCGGCTGGGCCATGGCCTCGGCGATCAAGGGCGATACCAAGATCGCGTCGGCGTGGATCGGCGACGGCGCCACCGCCGAGTCGGACTTCCACACCGCCCTGACCTTCGCTCACGTCTACCGCGCCCCGGTGATCCTCAACGTGGTCAACAACCAGTGGGCGATCTCCACCTTCCAGGCCATTGCCGGTGGCGAGTCGACCACCTTTGCCGGCCGTGGCGTAGGCTGTGGCATCGCCTCGCTGCGGGTTGACGGCAACGACTTCGTCGCTGTCTACGCCGCTTCGCGCTGGGCCGCCGAACGTGCCCGCCGTGGCCTCGGGCCGAGCCTGATCGAGTGGGTCACCTACCGCGCCGGCCCGCACTCGACCTCGGACGATCCGTCCAAGTACCGCCCTGCCGATGACTGGAGCCACTTCCCGCTGGGTGACCCGATCGCCCGCCTGAAGCAGCACCTGATCAAGATCGGCCACTGGTCCGAGGAAGAGCACCAGGCCACCACTGCCGAACTCGAAGCCGCGGTCATCGCCGCGCAGAAAGAAGCCGAGCAGTACGGCACCCTGGCCAACGGTCACATCCCCAGTGCCGCCTCGATGTTCGAGGACGTGTACAAGGAAATGCCCGACCACCTGCGCCGTCAGCGCCAGGAACTGGGGGTTTGAGATGAACGACCATAACAACAGCATCAAACCGGAAACCGCCATGGCCACCACTACCATGACCATGATCCAGGCCCTGCGCTCGGCCATGGATGTCATGCTCGAGCGCGACGACAATGTGGTGATCTACGGCCAGGACGTCGGTTACTTCGGCGGGGTGTTCCGCTGCACCGAAGGCCTGCAGAACAAGTACGGCAAGTCCCGCGTGTTCGACGCGCCGATCTCCGAAAGCGGCATCGTCGGCACCGCCGTGGGCATGGGTGCCTACGGCCTGCGCCCGGTGGTGGAAATCCAGTTCGCCGACTATTTCTACCCGGCCTCCGACCAGATCGTTTCGGAAATGGCGCGCCTGCGTTACCGTTCGGCCGGCGAGTTCATCGCCCCGCTGACCCTGCGCATGCCCTGCGGTGGCGGTATCTATGGCGGCCAGACCCACAGCCAGAGCCCTGAAGCGATGTTCACCCAGGTGTGCGGCCTGCGCACCGTGATGCCGTCCAACCCCTATGACGCCAAAGGCCTGCTGATCGCCTCGATCGAATGCGACGATCCGGTGATCTTCCTCGAGCCCAAGCGCCTGTACAACGGCCCCTTCGACGGCCACCACGACCGCCCTGTCACCCCTTGGTCGAAACACCCGCAAAGCGCCGTGCCCGATGGTTACTACAGCGTGCCGCTGGACAAGGCCGCCATTACCCGCCCCGGCAACGACGTGACCGTGCTGACCTATGGCACCACGGTGTACGTGGCCCAGGTGGCCGCCGAAGAAACCGGCGTCGATGCCGAAGTGATCGACCTGCGCAGCCTGTGGCCGCTGGACCTCGATACCATCGTCGAGTCGGTGAAGAAGACCGGCCGCTGCGTGGTGGTACACGAGGCCACCCGCACCTGTGGCTTCGGTGCCGAACTGGTGTCGCTGGTGCAGGAACACTGCTTCCACCACCTGGAGGCGCCGATCGAGCGCGTCACCGGTTGGGACACCCCCTACCCTCACGCGCAGGAATGGGCTTACTTCCCAGGGCCATCGCGGGTAGGTGCGGCATTGAAAAAGGTCATGGAGGTCTGAATGGGCACGCACGTCATCAAGATGCCGGACATTGGCGAAGGCATCGCGCAGGTCGAGTTGGTGGAATGGTTCGTCAAAGTCGGTGACATGATCACCGAGGACCAGGTGGTGGCCGACGTCATGACCGACAAGGCCACGGTGGAAATTCCCTCGCCGGTCAGCGGCAAGGTGCTGGCCCTGGGCGGCCAGCCGGGTGAAGTGATGGCGGTCGGCAGCGAGCTGATCCGCATCGAGGTGGAAGGCAGCGGCAACCATGTGGATGTGCCACAGGCAAAACCGCTCGAAGCCCCCGCCGCCCCGGTGTGCAGCAAACCGGAACCGCAGCAGGAAACCAGGCCGGCAGCGTACCAGGCGCCCACCCATCACGAGGCAGCCCCGATCGTGCCGCGCCAGCCAGGCGACAAGCCGCTGGCCTCGCCGGCAGTGCGCAAGCGGGCCCTGGATGCCGGTATCGAACTGCGTTATGTGCATGGCAGCGGCCCGGCCGGGCGCATCCTGCACGAAGACCTCGATGCCTTCATGAGCAAGCCGCAGAGCGCTGCCGGGCAAGCGCCGAATGGCTATGCCAAGCGCACCGACAGCGAACAGGTGCCGGTGATCGGCCTGCGTCGCAAGATCGCCCAGCGCATGCAGGACGCCAAGCGCCGCGTTGCGCACTTCAGCTATGTGGAAGAAATCGACGTCACCGCGCTGGAAGCCCTGCGCCAGCAACTCAACAGCAAGCATGGCGACAGCCGTGGCAAGCTGACCCTGCTGCCGTTCCTGGTGCGCGCGCTGGTCGTGGCGCTGCGCGACTTCCCGCAGATCAACGCCACCTATGACGACGAAGCCCAGGTCATCACCCGCCATGGCGCGGTGCATGTGGGCATTGCCACCCAGGGCGACAACGGCCTCATGGTACCGGTGCTGCGCCATGCCGAAGCGGGCAGCCTGTGGGCCAATGCCAGCGAGATTTCGCGCCTGGCCAACGCTGCGCGCAACAACAAGGCCAGCCGCGAGGAACTGTCCGGTTCGACCATCACCCTGACCAGCCTGGGGGCCCTCGGCGGCATCGTCAGCACGCCGGTGGTGAACACCCCGGAAGTGGCGATTGTCGGCGTCAACCGCATGGTCGAGCGGCCGGTGGTGATCGACGGCCAGATCGTCGTGCGCAAGATGATGAACCTGTCCAGCTCGTTCGACCACCGCGTGGTCGACGGCATGGACGCCGCGCTGTTCATCCAGGCCGTGCGCGGCCTGCTCGAACAACCCGCCTGCCTGTTCGTGGAGTGAGCATGCAACAGACTATCCAGACTACCCTGTTGATCATCGGCGGCGGCCCTGGCGGCTACGTGGCTGCCATCCGCGCCGGGCAACTGGGCATCCCCACCGTGCTGGTGGAAGGCCAGGCGCTGGGCGGTACCTGCCTGAACATCGGCTGCATCCCGTCCAAGGCGTTGATTCATGTAGCCGAACAGTTTCACCAGACCTCACGCTTCGCCGGGCCTTCGGAACTGGGCATCAGTGTCGCATCGCCACGCCTGGACATCGGCCAGAGCGTGGCCTGGAAGGACGGCATCGTCGACCGCCTGACCACGGGTGTGGCCGCTCTGCTGAAGAAGCACGGCGTCAAGGTGATCCATGGCTGGGCGAAGGTCCTCGACGGCAAGCAGGTGGAGGTCGATGGCCAGCGTATCCAGTGCGAGCACCTGCTGCTGGCCACCGGCTCCAGCAGCGTCGAACTGCCGATGCTGCCGCTGGGCGGGCCGATCATTTCCTCGACCGAGGCCCTGGCGCCAAAAACCCTGCCGCAGCACCTGGTGGTGGTAGGCGGTGGCTATATCGGCCTGGAACTGGGCATTGCCTACCGCAAGCTGGGCGCCCGGGTCAGCGTGGTGGAAGCGCGCGAGCGCATCCTGCCGACCTACGACAGCGAGCTGACTGCGCCGGTTGCCGAGTCGCTGAAGAAGCTGGGCATCGCGTTGCACCTGGGCCATAGCGTCGAAGGCTACCAAGGCGGCTGCCTGCTGGCCCGGGATGGCCAGGGCGGGCAACTGCGCCTGGAGGCCGACCAGGTGCTGGTGGCCGTTGGTCGCCGACCGCGCACCCAAGGTTTCAACTTGGAATGCCTGGACCTGAGGATGAACGGCGCAGCCATCGCCATCGACGAGCGCTGCCAGACCAGCATGCGCAATGTCTGGGCCATCGGCGACGTGGCGGGCGAACCGATGCTGGCGCACCGGGCCATGGCCCAGGGCGAGATGGTCGCCGAGATCATTGCCGGCAAGACTCGCCGCTTCGAGCCCAGCGCGATAGCCGCAGTGTGCTTCACCGACCCGGAAGTGGTAGTGGTCGGCAAGACCCCGGAACAGGCCAGTCAGCAAGGGCTGGACTGCATCGTCGCGCAGTTCCCGTTCGCCGCCAACGGCCGGGCCATGAGCCTGGAAGCGAAAAGCGGCTTCGTGCGCGTGGTCGCGCGGCGTGACAACCACCTGATCCTCGGTTGGCAGGCCGTTGGCGTGGCGGTATCCGAGCTGTCGACGGCGTTTGCCCAGTCGCTGGAGATGGGCGCCTGCCTGGAGGATGTGGCCGGTACCATCCATGCCCACCCGACGCTGGGCGAAGCGGTACAGGAAGCGGCATTGCGCGCCCTGGGGCACGCCCTGCACATCTGACACTGAAACGGCCGAGGCCGACTTGGCCCGCTGCGCCCGAAGCGCCGCGGGCCCTTTTTCATCCTGGCGTCAATCCTTGACCCGGCGCGCTCGGTGCAGGAGGGCCTGCCTACTCGGCTATGGCGTTCTTGCCAGCATCCTTGGCCCGGTACAACGCCTGGTCGGCACGCGCCAGCAGGGCATGCTGGTCTTCTCCCGACTGCCACTGCACCACGCCATAGCTCATGGTCAGCCGGCACTCACCCACCGGTTCCACCGCCGCCATCACCTGGCGCAATCGCGCCGCCAGTTCCAGCGCTTCATCCAGTGAGGTCTGCGGCAGCACCAGGACGAATTCGTCACCCCCCAGGCGCGCCAGCAGGTCCGGCTCACGCAGGCAGGTGCGCAGGTTGTCGGCCACCCGCACCAGTGCCGCATCGCCCTGGGCATGGCCGTAGCGGTCATTGATCGGCTTGAAGTCGTCCAGGTCCATGGCAATCAGCGCCAACGGCTGGCGGAAACGCTGCGCGCGCTCGCATTCCCGGTGCAAGGCCTTCTCCAGCCGATAACGGTTGGCAATGCGCGTCAACGCATCGCGCTCTGCCAACTCACGGTTTTCCTCCAACTGGCGCTGCAACTGCTCGTTCACCCAGGACAGCTCGCGGGTGCGTTCGGCCACCAGGCTTTCCAGCGACAGGTTCTTCTGCTCCAGCTGCGCCACCAGGCGCTTGCCGGCATCGATGTTGCGGTGGGCACCAAGCATGCGCGCCACCGAGCCGTCTTCGTTACGGGCAATGATGTAGCCACTGTCTTCGACCCACAGGTAGCTGCCGTCGTGACAGCGGCAGCGGTATTCAACCAGATAACGCTCGTTGCGCTGGTTGAGGTATGCCTCGAAATGCGCCATGACCCGAGGGTAGTCTTCCGGGTGAATCACGCTTTCCCAGGTGAACACCGAATTGGCCAGCGAATGGCTGGGGTAGCCGAGCATGGCGTACCAGCCCGGGTTGCGATAGACGTAGCCGGTGTTGGCATTCCAGTCCCAGATACCGTCGCTGATCAGATCGAACAAGGTATGCAGTTGCTGCTCACTGAAGCCGGCAGGTACCGGCGCGGTTTGCTGACTCATGGCCCTCTCCCTGATGCCCAGCAACTGCGCTCCGATCAAGGGGCTGCCGACAAGGTGGTAAATGCCGCAGGCGGCAAGATCATTTCCTGACGGGCAAGCATATGCCCAGCGTGCCGCCATCGGAATAGCGGCCAGGCTCATTTTCTTCGATATGACAACCGGTATGCCACCTCAGCCGAAGTGCGGCCTGGAGACAGGAAAAGGGGAAAGGTGAAATGGCGTCCCAGGCAGGAATTGAACCTGCAACCTTCCCCTTAGGAGGGGGATGCTCTATCCAATTGAGCTACTGAGACGCAAGCGCCGACAGCGAGCGCTGCACAGCGGGACGGCCAGCATGTTAACCAGCATGCTGGCGTTTGTCATGCCTCAACCAGGCTTTTTCGCGTAATCCTTTTCTGCCAATGCTACACCTGCGCCAGCACACCTTCATCACGCAGCAACGCGAACAGGCTTTCGACCGCTGTCTCCAGGGTCGTGGAGTTGTCCAGCACATGCACAGTCGGGTCGGCCATCGCCTGCAAGCGCTCGTTACGGGCCAGGCGCTGCTCGATTTCGTCCGCGGTTTCCCGGCCACGTGCGTGCAAGCGTTGGCGCAGTACCTCGGGCTTGACCTGGACCCGCACCGCCAGAAGATTGGGGTAGCGCTTGCGCGCTTCGGCCAGATAAGCCCGCGAGCCATTCACCAGTACTGCCCTGCCCTCCGCCAGCCAGTGGTCTACCTGCCGGGGAATACCGTAATCCAGGCCATTGGCGCGCCAGTGCATGGCAAACGCAGCGTGCGCACGCAGCGCCTCGAACTGTTCGGCCGTGACGCCATGGGCAGCTTCGCCCTTGGCTTCGGCCGAGCGGGTAATCACGCGGCGGGCAATTTCCACCCCGGCGGCTGCAAGTCGCTCACGTGAAGCGTCGATCAGGGAATCTTTCCCTGAGCCCGACGGTCCTACCAGGTATATCAACCGGCCTGTCCCTGATCGGCGATCGCTTGCGTCATGTTGCATAGCCACTATGCTCTATGGAAGGAAACCGGCGCATTTTAGGGCTTTTCTCGGACTTTTGCTGCGTTTTACCAGTTTTTGACGGCAAAAGGCTGACAGTTTCCTCAGCCGGCGCATGTAAAACTTTTCAAACCAGTGCTCATTTCTGATAATTGGTACTGGCACAAAGCCTTTATCCAGATCACTATTTGTCACAGAATTGACGCCAAGGAAACGGCGACCATGAAGCAAGATGAACATCCATTTTTCACTGGCGGTTGAACATTTTGTCGTCGCCACGGTCGTACTACCACCCCGTGCGGCCAATTTGAGAACCGCTTCCCCTGAACCAAAATCCGGTCAATTTATATGCGCCCAATGAAACAGGCTATTTATTCGAGCCGCACTGCTGACAAGTTCGTCGTCCGCCTGCCAGACGGGATGCGTGAGCGCATTGCCGAGGTAGCGCGCAACCATCACCGCAGCATGAACTCCGAGATCATCGCGCGCCTGGAGCAGAGCCTTATCCAGGAAGGTGCGTTGGGCGACGAGCTGAGCATGCGCATGGACAGCCCTGAACTGTCCCTGCATGAGCGCGAGCTGCTGCAACGCTTCCGCCAGCTGTCCCACCGCCAGCAGAACGCACTGGTCGCCCTCATCGCTCACGATGTGGAAATGGCCGCCGACGCCTCCTGAGGCGTTCAGCGAACATGAAGAAGCCAGCGCAAGCTGGCTTTTTTTATGCGCGGATGGTCCTGCAACAGACGCGGTCCTACAGGGACTGCGTCAGCGCAAGAGGCCGGGTTACAGCAGGAACAACGTGGCCAGGCCGAGGAAGATAAAGAACCCGCCACTGTCGGTAACCGCAGTGATCATCACACTGGAGCCCATTGCCGGGTCGCGGCCCAGGCGTGTCAAGGTCATCGGAATCAGCACCCCCATCAAGGCCGCCAGCAGCAGGTTCAGGGTCATTGCCGCAGTCATCACCAGGCCCAGTGACCAGCTGCCATACAGCCAGAACGCCACTACCCCGATCACCCCACCCCAGATCAGGCCGTTGAGCAGCGATACCGCCAGCTCCTTGCGCATCAGCCGGCTGGTGTTGCCTGGCGATACCTGGTCCAGCGCCATGGCACGCACGATCATGGTGATGGTCTGGTTGCCGGAGTTGCCACCGATACCCGCTACAATCGGCATCAGGGCGGCCAGGGCTACCAGCTTCTCGATCGAGCCTTCGAACAGGCCAATCACCCGCGAAGCGACAAAAGCGGTAATCAGGTTGATGGCCAGCCAGGCCCAACGGTTGCGCAGCGAACGCCAGACCGAGGCGAAGATGTCCTCCTCTTCGCGCAAACCGGCCATGTTCAGCACTTCGCTTTCGCTTTCCTCACGAATCAGGTCGACCATCTCATCGATGGTCAGACGGCCGATCAGGCGCTCGTTCTTGTCCACCACCGGCGCAGACACCAGGTCATAACGTTCGAAGGCTTGCGCAGCATCATAGGCATCTTCCTCGGGGTGGAAGGACACCGGGTCGGTCGCCATGACCTCCGCCACCTTCTTCTCCGGGTCGTTGACCAGCAGCCGCTTGATCGGCAACACGCCCTTGAGAATACCGTCATAGTCGACCACGAACAGTTTGTCGGTGTGGTTCGGCAGTTCTTTCAGGCGGCGCAGGTAGCGCAACACCACTTCCAGGCTGACGTCTTCGCGGATGGTGACCATCTCGAAGTCCATCAACGCACCGACCTGTTCCTCGTCGTAGCTCAACGCCGAACGCACGCGCTCGCGCTGCTGGGCATCGAGGGTTTCCATCAGCTCGTGGATAACGTCACGCGGCAGCTCAGGCGCCAGGTCGGCGAGCTCGTCGGCGTCCATTTCCTTGGCGGCGGCGAGCAGCTCGTGATCGTCCATGTCGGCAATCAGCGATTGCCGCACAGCGTCGGAAACTTCCAGGAGGATGTCGCCGTCGCGATCCGAGCGCACCAGCTGCCAGACCGTCAGGCGGTCTTCCAGGGGCAAGGCTTCGAGGATATAGGCGATGTCGGCGGGGTGCAGGTCATCGAGCTTGCGCTGCAGCTCGACAAGGTTCTGACGGTGAACGAGGTTTTCCACCAGGTCGTGGTGGGCACCTTCCTGACGGTGTGTCAGGTCTTCGACCACGCGCTGGCGTTGCAGCAGTTCGACCACCTGGGCCAGGCGGTCCTGCAGGCTTTCCTGCGCTTTTTTTACTTCTACTTCAGTCATAGGCGAACTCCACTCCCAGCAGCGGAGCACGCCGGGAGAATCAATCGGTCAGATCTTTCTGTACGAATCTTGTTAGCGAGTAACTACTGGGTAAGTCCATGGTGGTTTTCCACAAGCCCCGGCGGGGCTGACGGGCGCAATCATACACTGCTAAAGCTGTCAGATCGCTGAAAATTTTGGCCAGAACAATCGTTTGCGTGATAAAGCTGGGACAACGCTCGAAGCTATCAGTGCGACGGCGGATCTGGCGGTTAAAGCACATGTGCTTGCCTGGATGTGTATGCCTGACGGGTTGGTCTCGGGCCCTGCCCGACCGCAAAGCCAAACGCCACATCTACAGGAGAGCTTAGATCGACATCACCAACAATTCATTGGCGAGGAAAACAAAAAGCCCGCTCAACTGAGCGGGCTTCTTGATGGGGTATGGCGGACTCAGGAGGATTCGAACCTCCGACCGCTCGGTTCGTAGCCGAGTACTCTATCCAGCTGAGCTATGAGTCCGTGGTGGTATTTTTAGACCAGGTTACCACTGGTGGTTGAAGTCGCCTTGCAAGCAGAGCCACTTCAAAAGTGGCGGACTCAGGAGGATTCGAACCTCCGACCGCTCGGTTCGTAGCCGAGTACTCTATCCAGCTGAGCTATGAGTCCGTGGTTGGTATTTTTAGACCAGGTTACCACTGGTGGTTTGAAGTAGCCTTGCAAACAAAGCCACTTCAAAAGTGGCGGACTCAGGAGGATTCGAACCTCCGACCGCTCGGTTCGTAGCCGAGTACTCTATCCAGCTGAGCTATGAGTCCGTGTCTTGCCGCGCATTATAGGTCGCTGAAACATTTTTGCAAGAACTTTTTCGTTTAAAATCAACTACTTAGCGTTCTTGCTGGTTACAGCGCCCTAAGCGAATAATGGCGGTGAAGGGGGGATTCGAACCCCCGATACCCTTATGAGGTATACTCCCTTAGCAGGGGAGCGCCTTCGGCCACTCGGCCACCTCACCGCAACACGAGGCGAATATTAAACACAGCCTTCCTCGTTTGCAACCCTTTTTTTGAAAAAAACTTCAAAAAAATTAAAGGCTTGGCTCCTCGTCCTTCTCCTTCTTGATCCGCAGGTAGATTTCCTCGCGGTGAACGGCCACTTCTTTCGGGGCGCTGACGCCAATACGCACCTGGTTGCCTTTGACACCGAGCACCGTCACGGTGATCTCGCCGTCTCCAATGATCAGGCTCTCGGCGCACCGACGAGTCAGAATCAACATAGCTTTCTCCTTACGCGAAACATACAGGGGTAACAGTCTTGGGTATCGCGGCCGGTCGTGGACGACGACTCGGGCCTCGGTTGCCTGCCACGCAGGCCAGGACAGGGCCTGCGTGGCAAGCAGAAACGCGAAGGGCGCGGCAAGCCGCGCCCTTCCAGGCAGCGTTTTACTCGCTCTGTCGTGCCGGAGCGTCGAGCTCGAACGCGGTGTGCAGCGCGCGTACGGCCAGCTCCAGGTACTTCTCTTCGATCACGACCGAAACCTTGATCTCGGAGGTAGAGATCATCTGGATGTTGATGCCCTCCTTGGCCAGGGCTTCGAACATGCGGCTGGCCACACCGGCGTGCGAACGCATGCCGACGCCAACGATCGAGACCTTGGCGATCTTGGTGTCGCCGATCACTTCACGGGCGCCGATTTCGCGCGCGGTGTTTTCCAGCACGCTCTGCGCCTTCTCGTACTCGTTGCGGTGCACGGTGAAGGTGAAGTCGGTGGTGTTATCGTGGGCAACGTTCTGCACGATCATGTCGACCTCGATGTTCGAGGCGCTGATCGGGCCGAGGATCTTGAAAGCCACGCCCGGGGTGTCCGGCACGCCGCGAATGGTCAGCTTGGCTTCATCACGGTTGAAGGCGATACCGGAAATGATCGGCTGTTCCATGGATTCCTCTTCATCAATGGTAATGAGGGTACCCGGACCCTCCTTGAAGCTGTGCAGCACGCGCAGCGGAACGTTGTACTTGCCGGCGAACTCCACCGAGCGGATCTGCAGCACCTTGGAACCGAGGCTGGCCATTTCCAGCATCTCTTCGAAGGTGATCTTCTCCAGGCGCCGGGCCTGTGGCACGACGCGCGGGTCGGTGGTGTAGACGCCGTCGACGTCGGTGTAGATCTGGCACTCGTCGGCCTTCAGCGCTGCCGCCAGGGCCACGCCGGTGGTGTCGGAGCCGCCACGGCCCAGGGTGGTGATGTTGCCGTGCTCGTCGACGCCCTGGAAGCCCGCTACCACGACCACGCGGCCTTGCTTGAGGTCGGCACGGATCTTCTGGTCGTCGATCTGCAGGATGCGCGCCTTGTTGTGCGCACTGTCGGTGAGGATGCGCACCTGGTTGCCGGTGTAGGACACCGCTGGCACACCGCGCTTGATCAGGGCCATGGCGAGCAGGGCAATGGTGACCTGCTCGCCGGTCGACACGATCACGTCCAGCTCGCGTGGAACCGGCTGATCGCTGATCTGCTTGGCCAGGTCGATCAGGCGATTGGTTTCACCGCTCATGGCCGACAACACAACCACCAGGTCGTCGCCCGCCTCACGGTGTTTCTTGACCTTATCGGCTACCTGCTCGATCCGCTCGATGGAACCGACAGAGGTGCCGCCAAATTTCTGTACGATCAACGCCATTTCAATGGTGCCTCAGCCCATACAGGGCCCCAAAAAACAATCCAACATGGGTCGGCCAGTGACTAGACCACTGGCCGACCCATCTCAAAGTCCCTGCTCTGCGAATGGCACGGCCAGCGCCAGGGCCTGGTCCAGTGCAGCGACGTCGACGCCGCCACCCTGGGCCATGTCCGGACGGCCACCGCCCTTGCCACCCACCGCCGCAGCGGCTTGTTTCATCAGATCGCCAGCCTTGAGTTGGCTGGAGAGGTCCTTGGTCACACCGGCCACCAGCACGACCTTGCCCTCATGCTCGCTGCCCAGCAGGATCACTGCGTGGCCGAGCTTGTTCTTCAGTTGATCGACCAGCGCCAGCAAGGCCTTGCCGTCCTGCCCGTCCAGGCGGGCGGCGAGCACCTTGGCGCCCTTGACCTCAACGGCCGCGTTGGAGAGATCATCCCCGGCGGCGCTGGCGGCCTTGGCCTGCAGCTGCTCCAGCTGCTTCTCCAGCTGGCGGTTGCGCTCGAGCACAGCCGACAGCTTGTCGATCAGGTTGTCACGGTTGCCTTTCACCAGTTGCGCGGCTTCCTTGACCTGCTCTTCGGCAGCGTTCAGGTAGGCCAGCGCCGCAGCGCCGGTGACCGCTTCGATACGGCGCACGCCAGAGGCCACACCGCCTTCGCTGATGATCTTGAACAGGCTGATGTCACCGGTGCGCTTGGCGTGAATACCGCCGCACAGCTCCACCGAGAAATCGCCGCCCATGCTCAGCACACGCACGGTGTCGCCGTACTTCTCGCCGAACAGCGCCATGGCCCCCTTGGCCTTGGCGGTTTCGATGTCGGTCAGTTCGGTTTCCACCGCAGTGTTCTTGCGCACTTCGCGGTTGACGATGTCTTCCAAGGCCTTGATCTGCTCCGGTTTCACCGCCTCGAAGTGGCTGAAGTCGAAACGCAGGCGCTGGCTGTCGACCAGCGAGCCCTTCTGCTGTACGTGCTCGCCCAGCACCTGGCGCAGCGCTTCGTGCAGCAGGTGGGTGGCCGAGTGGTTCAGCGAGGTGGCGTGCTGCACCTCGGCATCGACCTTGGCCTCGACCGACGAACCGATCAGCAGCGCACCGCTGGCGACCACGCCGTGGTGCAGGAAGGCACCGCCAGTCTTGGTGGTGTCGCGCACGTCGAAACGTGCAGCGCCAGCCTGCAGGTAGCCGGTGTCGCCCACCTGGCCGCCGGACTCGGCGTAGAACGGCGTGCGGTCGAGCACGACCACGCCCTGCTCGCCTTCACCCAGCTGGTCGACGGCCTGGCCGTCCTTGTACAGGGCGATGACCTTGCCCTGGCCTTCGGTAGCCTCGTAGCCGAGGAATTCGGTGGCGCTGTCGACCTTGACCAGGCTGTTGTAGTCCATGCCGAAGGCGCTGGCCGAGCGGGCACGCTCACGCTGGGCGTCCATTTCGCGCTCGAAGCCGGCTTCGTCGATGGTCAGTTCGCGCTCGCGGGCGATGTCGGCAGTCAGGTCCATCGGGAAGCCATAGGTGTCGTACAGCTTGAACACCACGTCACCCGGTACCACGTCGCCCTTCAACTGCGCCAGGTCCTGCTCGAGGATGCGCAGGCCCTGCTCCAGGGTCTTGGCGAACTGCTCTTCTTCGGCCTTGAGCACGCGCTCGATATGCGCCTGCTGGCTGTTCAGCTCCGGGAAGGCTTCGCCCATTTCGGCGACCAGCGCGGCGACGATCTGGTAGAAGAAGCTGCCCTTGGCACCCAGCTTGTTGCCGTGGCGGCAGGCGCGGCGAATGATGCGGCGCAGCACGTAGCCACGGCCTTCGTTGGACGGCAGCACGCCGTCGGCGATCAGGAAGCCGCACGAACGGATGTGGTCGGCCACCACTTTCAGCGAAGCCTGGCCGTCATTGCTGCAGCCGATGGCCTTGGCCGCGGCAGCCAGCAGGTTCTGGAACAGGTCGATCTCGTAGTTCGAATGCACGTGCTGCAGTACCGCGCTGACACGCTCCAGGCCCATGCCGGTGTCCACCGACGGCGCTGGCAGCGGGTGCAGCACGCCATCGGCGGTGCGGTTGAACTGCATGAAGACGTTGTTCCAGATCTCGATGTAGCGGTCGCCGTCTTCTTCCGGCGAGCCGGGTGGGCCACCCCAGATATCCGGGCCGTGGTCGTAGAAGATCTCGGTGCACGGGCCGCACGGGCCGGTGTCGCCCATGGTCCAGAAGTTGTCGGAGGCGTACGGGGCGCCTTTGTTGTCGCCGATACGCACCATGCGCTCGGCTGGCACGCCGACTTCCTTGGTCCAGATGTCGTAGGCTTCGTCGTCAGTGGCGTAGACCGTTACCCAGAGCTTTTCCTTGGGCAGATTCAGCCACTTTTCCGAGGTCAGGAAGGTCCAGGCGAAGGTGATGGCGTCGCGCTTGAAATAGTCGCCGAAGCTGAAGTTGCCCAGCATTTCGAAGAAGGTGTGGTGACGCGCGGTGTAACCGACGTTTTCCAGGTCGTTGTGCTTGCCACCGGCGCGCACGCACTTCTGGCTGCTTACAGCACGGGTGTAGGCACGCTTCTCCGCACCGAGGAAGCAGTCCTTGAACTGGTTCATGCCGGCATTGGTGAACAGCAGGGTCGGGTCGTTGTTCGGGATCAGCGAACTGGAGGCGACTCGGGTATGTCCCTGCTCTTCGAAGAAGCGAAGGAAGGCTTCACGGATTTCTGCGCTTTTCATAGGTTCTTCCACGGAAACGGCAGCCCTGTTGGGCAAACGCGTCGACGAAACGACGGCAAAGGGCCGCATTATATCGGTCCTGCGGTCTCGATGCAGTGTGTTTATACGATAGAAACCATCGTTTGGACGGTTTTTCGGGCTATGCAAACGAAAACGACATGGCCGGATGCTAAAGCCTGCCTTTCGCCACTGGCAAGCCAATTACCGCTCAGGGGGAGGGAAAATGGAACAGGCGGTGAATTAAAAGCGTTTCATGGGCAAACCGGGGACGATTTCAGCCTGTCCCGGCGTCAACGCCGGGACAGGCTGACAGCCAATCACCCCAACCGCTGCCCTGAATCGGGCACGATCAGGATGCCGGCGCGCAAGCCGTTCCTGACCTTGGGGTTGGGGAAGATGATGCGCGCCCCCTCCTCTTCCACCACCCAGCGGGTCTCCGCCAGGTCCTCGGCCAGCAGGTAGCCCTTGCTCAGCTCGGAGAAGTTCTCGATGTCCGCCGGCAGATGCAGGTGGAAGCTGTCACTGTGCTTGATGATCTCGCGGGAAACACTGAACAGCTGCAAGCCATCCAGCGAGCCTTCATCTTCCGGCTCGGCGTCTTCGATGATCTGGATCAGGCGCTGTTCCAGCCTGTCGAGGTTGACCAGCTCGTTCTGGCCGAACGGGCGGGCCTTGCCCAACTCCAGGGTAAAGGCTTCGGCCTCCAGTTGCTCATAGGTGAAGGCACTGAAGGTAATCGATGACTTGCTCTGCAGCAGCACGGCTTGCATGCCCGCTGCGGCCAGGCGGGCCAGCTCGCGACGGGAATGCTTGCGCCCCTCTTTATAGGGGTACAAGGCGAACTGCTCGATCTTCGAACCGCGAATGGCGGTATGCAGGTCGTAATGCAGACGCTGGCGCCCCGGCTTGCTGAAAAACACCCGGGCGAACTGTTCCAGCTCGGCCGCACGCAAGGCCTCGAAGCCACTGGACAGCTCGTGGCGGCCGTTGAACAGGCGGTTGATGTCCTGCTCGATGAAGCGCTCCCCCTTGCGGATGGCCGCCGGGTTGCCGAACAGGAACAGCACCCGCGCCCGGGGTATGATCTTGCCGTTGGCCACGCCATGCAACAGGCGTTCGAGCAACTCGATCGGCGCCGTTTCGTTACCGTGGATACCCGCGGACAACAGCAAGTCGAGCCCGCAATCGTCGCTTTCGGCCGGGCGCACTTCCAGCGCGCCCTCCCCTAGCCAGCGCAAACGCACGCCCTTGGGGGTCACTTGGGTCTTCTCGGCCGGTTCGTGATCGGTGAGGGTCAGCTCAAGCAATTTGCCAAGGGCGAGCATAGGGACTTCCTTAGTGGTGGTGGCCGCAGTCGGGGCCATGGACGTGATCTTCGTCTTCGCCAAGCTCCGCCGGCTCCATTTCCAGTTGCAGGCTGACCAGGTTGGTGGCCATCGGCCGCAGCAACAGGTTGGCATACTCGGTGTCGTCTTCCTCGACATCCACGCCGATCAGCAGCTGGCCACGGCCATCCTGCTGAATCCACACTTCCTTGCCTTGCCAGACCACGGCAAAGCGGGTGCAGGAGGTCTCCAGCTGGGTGCCGTCTTCATCTTCGAGGATCAGGCGCAGGGCGTCGGTCATTGCAAAGTCTCTCTTCAAGGTTGGCGTTGGAACGGATACACCGAGCCCAACTTCAGGATCTGGGTCAGTTCGTCCAGTGCCGTACGGCATTCCAGCAACAGCTGCGGGTCGGCCAGGTCCGCTTCGCCAAGGCGATCACGGTAATGCTTGTCGACCCACTGCACCAGGGTGTCGTACAGCGGGGCGGTCATGATAACGCCTTGGTTGACCGCTGCCAGTTCCGATTCCTTCAACGCCACACGCAAACGCAGGCAAGCCGGGCCGCCACCGTTCTGCATGCTCTGCTTGAGGTCGAACACCTTGACCTCCTTCACCGGGCCGCCGTGGCTGGTCAGCTGGCCCAGGTAGGCCCAGACCCGCTCGTTGTTGCGGCACTCTTCCGGCACCACCAGCAGCATGGAACCGTCCTCGCGGCTGAGCAGCTGGCTGTTGAACAGGTAGGAACGCACCGCGTCCTCTACCGTAACCGCTGCCCGCGGCACGCAGATGGCCTGGAAGTTGCCACCCTTGCTGGCCAGTTTAGCTCGCAGTTGGCCAAGTACCGTGTCGGTGTCGAGGAAAGCGTCCTCGTGGTAGAACAGCACCTCGCCGTTACCCACCGAAATCACGTCGTTGTGGAACACGCCCTGGTCGATCACCGCCGGGTTCTGTTGAGCGTAGACCACGCCCCCCTCGCTCAGGCCATGCAGCCTGGCCACCGCCTGCGAGGCCTCCAGGGTTTGCCGGGCCGGGTATTTCTGCGGCGCCGGGTAGCGGCTGTCGAAAGCACTGCGGCCATAGACGAAGAACTCCACGCCAGCCTCGCCGTAGCTACGGCAGAAACGCGTGTGGTTGGCCGCGCCTTCGTCGCCGAACTGGGCCACGGCAGGCAGCGCCGCATGGTGGGCAAAATACTGTTCATCGCTGAACATGGCCCCCAGCACGCGGCTGGTGGTCGGGTGTTCGATGCTGCGGTGGTACTTGCAGTTGAGGTTGGCAGCGGTGAAATGCACGCGACCATCGGCCGTGTCGGCACTGGGGCTGACCGTGGCGGCGTTGGCTACCCACATGCTCGAGGCCGAACAGCTGGCCACCAGCAAGGGCATGGCTTCCCTGGCAGCGCGCTGGATCACTTCGGCATCGCTGCCGCTGAAGCCCAGGCGGCGCAGCGCCGCCACATCCGGGCGCTCCTGCGGCGCCAGCACGCCCTGCTTGAAGCCCATGTCGGCCAGCGCTTTCATCTTCGCCAGGCCCTGGCGCGCGGCTTCGCGCGGGTTGGACCCCTGCTGGCTGTTGCTCTGCGAAGCCACGTTACCGTAGGACAGGCCGCCGTAATTGTGGGTAGGCCCGACCAGGCCATCAAAATTCACTTCATAGGATTTCATCGGCTAGGCTCCGAGACCTGTTGTTATAGGGTGACGCCCGGCGTGAGGGTCGCCGGCAAGGCAAGGCTGGCGGTCTCCAGCGAGGCCACGGGGTAAGCGCAGTAATCAGCGGCGTAATAGGCGCTGGCGCGATGGTTGCCACTGGCGCCGACACCACCGAACGGCGCGCTGCTGGCGGCGCCGGTCAGCTGTTTGTTCCAGTTGACGATGCCGGCGCGGCTGCGCAGCCAGAAGTACTGGTAGCGGGCGCGGGAGTCGGACAGCAGCCCGGCAGCCAGGCCGTACTGGGTGTTGTTGGCTTCTTCGATGGCGGCATCGAAGTCGGCGTAGCGAATCACCTGCAGCAGCGGGCCGAAGAATTCTTCGTCCGGCCGCTCGCTGACAGCACTGACGTCGAGGATACCCGGGGTCAGCAGCGCGGCATCGGCCTGCGGCTGGGTCATTTCCAGCAGCTGCACGGCGCCCTTGGCGACCAGCTCGGCCTGGGCCGCCAGCAACGCCCGCGCTGCCTGCAGCGAAATGACCGAGCCCATGAACGGCGCTGGCTGCTGGTCGAACGCACCCACCGTGATGGTCTTGCACACCTCGACCAGGCGCGCGATCAACCTGTCCCCCCAGGCGCCCTGCGGCACCAGCAGGCGGCGGGCGCAGGTGCAGCGCTGGCCGGCAGAAATGAATGCCGACTGGATGATGGTGTACACCGCTGCGTCAAGGTCCTTGACCTCGTCTACCAGCAGCGGGTTGTTGCCACCCATTTCCAGGGCCAGGATCTTGTCCGGGCGGCCGGCGAACTGCTGGTGCAGCAGGTTGCCGGTACGGCTGGAGCCGGTGAAGAACAGGCCGTCGATACCCGGGTTGGCGGCCAGCGCCACGCCGGTTTCACGCGCGCCCTGCACCAGGTTCAGCACACCCGCCGGCAGGCCGGCGGCGATCCAGCAGTTGACCGTCAGCTCGGCGACCTTGGGGGTCAGCTCGCTAGGCTTGAACACCACGCAGTTACCCGCCAGCAGTGCTGGCACGATATGGCCGTTGGGCAGGTGGCCGGGGAAGTTGTATGGGCCGAACACCGCCACCACACCGTGGGGCTTGTGCCGCAGCACTGCCGTGGCATCGGCCAGCGGGCCACTCTTCTCACCGGTGCGCTCGCGGTAGCTCTGTACCGAGATCGCCACCTTGTTGACCATGCTGGTGACTTCGGTGGCCGACTCCCACAGGGGCTTGCCGGTTTCCTCGCCGATGCACTGGGCCAGCGCTTCGGCATGCGTCCTGAGCTGCTCGGCAAATTTTTCCAGCACGTCGATACGCGCTTCCAGGCTCAGTTGCGCCCAGGCCGGGAAGGCCTGGCGGGCGGCCTGCACGGCGGCATCCACCTGGCTGGCGTCAGCGCCCTGGCCTTGCCAGATGACGGACTGCGTGACCGGGTTGAGCGATTGCAGGGTTTCGCCCTGGCCGGCCTGCCAGTTGCCGGCGATGTAATGCGTGGTCATTTATTTGGCCTCCCGGCTTGCCGACAGCGGCACCGCGCGCACATTGTCGCCGGCACCCATGCGCAGGCGCTTGGCGGTCAAGGGGTCGACCACCAGGGTACCGGCGGCCAGCCGCGCAGGTGCGGCCGTGATGCGGCAGTCGTCGCGCTTGCGGTTGTGAATGATGTAAGGGGTGGCGTCATCGCCCGGCGTGCCCACGGCCAGCACCAGGGTCTGGCTTTCGCGCACGGCGCGGATCTTGTCGGTATCGCATTCGATAGCAGGGCCGGCGTCGAAAATGTCGACATAGCCCTGGTAGTTGAAACCTTCCTGCTTGAGCATCGCCAGCGCCGGCTCGGTGTCCTTGTGCACGCGGCCGATCACGTTGCGTGCCGCCTCGGACAGGAAGCAGGTGTACAGCGGGAACTTCGGCATCAGCTCGGCGATGAACGACTTGTTGCCCACGCCGGTGAGGTAGTCGGCCTGGCTGAACTCCATCTTGAAGAAGTGCCGGCCCAGGCTTTCCCAGAACGGCGACCGGCCCTGCTCGTCGGACATGCCGCGCATTTCGGCGATGATCTTCTTGCCGAACAGCTCGGGGAATTCGGCCATGAACAGCATGCGCGCCCGCGACAGCAGGCGGCCATTGAGCCCTGAGCGGTAGTCGCTGCGCAGGAACAGCGAGCACAGCTCGGAATTGCCGGTCAGGTCGTTGGCCAGGAACAAAGTGGGGATTTCGCGGTAGATCTTCAGCTCCTGCGAGGCGCTGACGGTCAACCCGACCCGGTAGTTGTACCAGGGCTCGCGCAGGCCGACGGCACCGGCAATGGCACTGATGCCCACCACCAGGCCTTCGTCGTTTTCCAGCACGAACAGGTAGTCGGTGTCGGCGCGCTCGGCTTCACCACGGAAGCTTTTTTCCGCCCAGCCAACGCGATGCCCCAGGCGCTCTTCGTTGGCCGGCAGCGTGGTCAGCCCGGTGGTTCCGGTGCTGCGTGCCAATTCGATCAACGCAGGCAAATCGCTGCTGCGTACAGGACGAACGATCATGCTATCTCCTTGTGCGACGGCGGCGGCCGGCGCGAAACTCTGCTAACGCATCAATCCGCAAACGTCTGTTGCCAGACCTCAGACCGCAACCAGACGCACGCTGGCCCCCTCGCCCACCCCCAGCGCATCGGCGGCTGCCAGGCTCAGGCTGACCGGCTTGCCGGGCACCCAGTCCAGGTCCAGCAGCACCGCGCGGTAGTCCTGCAGCAGGCCGTTGCACACCAGGTACGGGCGCCCGCCCTTGACCGGGGCGTCCTCGAGCTTCACCGGCACCACGCGGCTCTGGGCGATCGAACGGATGCCCGAAGTACGCGCATGCAGGGTCGGGCCGCCATCGAAGATGTCGATGTAGTGCTCGGTTTCGAAGCCTTCGCGCATGAGGATGTCGAAGGTGATCTGTGCCCGCGGATGCACCTGGCCCATCGCTTCCTGCGCCAGGTCAGGCAGCAGCGGCACGTAGATCGGGTAGTGCGGCATCAGCTCGGCGAGGAAGGTACGGCTCTTCAGGCCGCACAGGCGCTCGGCGTCGGCGTAGTTGAGGTCGAAGAAATTGCGACCGATGGCATCCCAGAACGGCGATTCACCCTGCTCGTCGCTGTAGCCGACGATCTCGGTCACCACCGAATCGGCGAAACGCTCAGGGTGCGACGCCATGAACAACAGGCGACCACGCGAATTGAGCTCGGCCCAACCACTGTTCACCAGCTCCGGCAGGACATAGAAGCTGGTCAGCAGGCTGTTGCCGGTCAGGTCATGGCACAACGACAGCACGTGGATCTTGTTGTGGATCTTCAGCTCGCGCGAAGCGTGCACGAAGGTTTCGTTACGAAAGCTGTAGAACGGCTCGGAGTAGCCGGCCGAAGCGACGATCGCCGAGCAGCCTGCCAGCTTGCCGGTTTCGCTGTCTTCAAGGACGAAGAAGTAGCTTTCTTCACCGTTGAAGCTGACCTCGGCGGCGAAGGAAGTCTCGGAAGCGGCGATCTTGTCGCCCAGGCGAGCAGTGTCGTCCGGCAGCGAGGTGACACCAATGGGGCTGTCTGCAGCCATGCGCTGCACTTCGTTCAGATCAGCCATTTGCGCGGGGCGCATCACCAGCATGGTGTCACTCCTTTGGAATACGGGCCGCTCATGGCGGCACGAAAAAACGGCAGGTGCACCGGCACCTGCACGGGAATCGGGTACCGCCGGCCCGGCTCAGTCATCGTTGCCGGCGATAGGACCTCAGGCTGCTCAGCCCTGGGTCAGGGTGGCCACGGCGCGCTCGAAGCGATCCAGGCCTTCATCGATGTCGGCGTCTTCAACCACCAGGCTTGGGGCAAAGCGGACCACATCCGGGCCAGCCTGCAGCACCATTACGCCTTCCTTCTCGGCGGCGTTGAGCACGTCCTTGGCCTTGCCTTTCCAGGCATCAGCCAGCACACAGCCCAGCAGCAGGCCAACGCCACGCACCTGGGTGAACAGCTGGTACTTCTGGCCGATCTGTTCCAGGCGCACCTTGAAGCGCTCGTGCTTGGCCTTGATGCCAGCCAGGGTTGCCGGGGTGTTGACCACGTCCAGCACCGCGCAGGCCACCGCGCAACCCAGCGGGTTGCCGCCGTAGGTGGTGCCGTGGGTGCCGACGGCCAGGTGCTTGGCCAGCTCGGTGGTGGTCAGCATGGCGCCGATCGGGAAGCCACCGCCCAGGCTCTTGGCGCTGGTCAGAATGTCCGGGGTCACACCGTAGTGCTGGTAGGCATACAGCGAACCGGTACGGCCCACGCCAGTCTGCACTTCGTCGAAGATCAGCAGGGCGTTGTGCTCGTCGCACAGTTTGCGTGCGCCTTCCAGGTAGGCCTTGTCGGCCGGCACCACGCCGCTCTCGCCCTGGATCGGCTCGATCACCACGGCGCAGGTCTTGTCGGAGATCTGTGCCTTCAGTGCTTCCAGGTCGTTGTAGGGCACATGGCTGATACCGGTGATCTTCGGGCCGAAGCCGTCGGAATACTTCGGCTGGCCGCCGACGCTGACGGTAAACAGGGTACGGCCGTGGAAGCTGTTCACGGTGGCAATGATTTCGTGCTTTTCCGGGCCGAAGCGGTCATGGGCAACGCGCCGGGCCAGTTTGAAGGCGGCCTCGTTGGATTCGGCGCCGGAGTTGCAGAAGAATGCACGGTCGGCAAAGGTGGCATCCACCAGCTTGTGGGCCAGGCGCAGGGCCGGCTCGTTGGTGAATACGTTGGATACGTGCCAGAGGGTGTTGGCCTGCTCGGTCAGGGCCTTGACCAGTGCCGGGTGGCAGTGGCCCAGGGCGTTGACCGCGATGCCACCGGCAAAGTCGATCAGCTCGCGACCCGACTGATCCCAGACACGGGAACCCTCGCCTCGCACAGGAATGAAGGCCGCCGGGGAATAGTTGGGGACCATGACCTGGTCGAAATCGGCACGTTGCACCGGGGCTTGCTCAACGGACATCTGAGTCTCCTGATGAGGAACGCTGGCCTGGAAGTGGCGAGCGATGGGGGGATTGTAAGGACTGATCCGCGCCTGTCCTTGCGGCCAAGCGACAACTTGTTACAGCGCAAAACCCTGTTTGCACAAGGTTTTCGGCAATGCGACAAACACTGTCGCAATCGCGCAGTGTACGGCAGAGAGGGGGCTGGGTGAACGGGTGTTCACAGGCGATTCGGGGCGGCAGCGGGCGCAAGGCGTTGTGGTTGTGCCGTGGCGGAAATCGAGCGCCACCATCACCCCCAAGGCATGCACCCCGCCCCCACCGAAACCTCAGCCCTTCTCAGCCGGCGCCGAACTCAACTCGAACGGGCTGCTGTTACGCCGCTGGTTTCGGTCTTCGCGCGGGGTTGCCCCGAAGAAATTGCGATACGCACTGGAAAAATGCGGCCCGGAAGAAAAACCGCAGGACAGGCCGATCTGAATGATCGACTTGCTGGTCTGCATCAGCATCTGCCGCGCCTTGTTCAGCCGCAGCTCCAGGTAATACTGGCTCGGTACACGATTGAGGTACTGCTTGAAGATGCGCTCCAGCTGCCGCCGCGACACGCACACATGCTGGGCAATTTCGTCAGTGGTCAGCGGCTCTTCGATATTCGCTTCCATCAGCAGCACCGCCTGGGTCAGCTTGGGGTGGCTGGAGCCCAGGCGATTCTGCAACGGAATGCGCTGGCGCTCTCCACCCTCGCGGATACGCTCGACCACCAGTTCCTCCGACACCGCCCCGGCCAGCTCCGCACCGTGATCACGGGCCAGCACCGCCAACAGCAGGTCGGTCACCGCCATGCCCCCACACGCGGTCAGGCGATCACGGTCCCAGTCGAACAGGTGGCTGGTGGCGATGACCTTGGGGAAGCGCTCGGCAAAATCATCCTGCCAACGCCAATGCACCGCCGCCCGGTAACCATCGAGCAGGCCCAGCATCGCCAGGGGATAGACCCCGGCCGACAGGCCGCCGATCATGCAGCCGCTGCGCGCCAGTTGCTTGAGCGCCGTCACCAAGGGGCCTGCCATCGCCGCCGGAGGCTCGTCAGCCACCAGGAACAGCTTCTGGCAACCGTCAAGACGGCCGTTCCACGGCTCGCCCGGCAGGCGCCAACTGCCTTCCTGCGCCGGTTCCGCCTGCAGGAACAGCAGCTCGTAGACCACTTCCGGGTGCACCCGCTGCGCCACCTGCAACACCTCCTCGGCCAGCGCCAGGGTCAAGGGCCTGGTATTGGGCCAGATGAGAAAACCGATTCGCTGGGTGGTCATAGGGTGCGGTCCGAAACCTGAGGTCGTTCGAGTCTGTGCGCCGGGTCAGGCTGCGCTCGCCGCGCAGCATGCCCTATTATGGTGCAAAAGTGCAGCTTTTACTTCAGGCTGCCGGAGAGGAACTGCTTGAGCCGCTCCGACTGCGGATTGGCCAGCACCTGGCGCGGGCAGCCGGTTTCCTCGACCAGACCCTTGTGCAGGAACACCAGCTGGTTCGATACCTCGCGGGCGAAGCCCATTTCATGGGTTACCACCACCATGGTCCGGCCTTCCTGGGCCAGCGCCTGCATGACCTTGAGCACATCGCCGACCAGCTCCGGGTCGAGTGCCGACGTCGGCTCATCGAACAGCATCACTTCCGGCTCCATCGCCAGCGCCCGGGCAATGGCCACACGCTGCTGCTCGCCGCCGGACATGTGCCCGGGGAAGGCGTCCTTGCGGTGCGCGACACCGACCTTGGCCAGGTAGTGCTCGGCCTTTTCCAGGGCTTCCTTGCGGTTTACCCCCAGCACGTGCACCGGCGCTTCGATGATGTTCTCCAGCGCGGTCATGTGCGACCACAGGTTGAAATGCTGGAACACCATCGACAGGCGCGAGCGCATGCGCTGCAACTGACGCGGGTCGGCGGCCTTGAGCGCACCGTCCTTGCCCGGTACCAGCTTGAGTTCTTCGCTGTTGAGCAGGATCTTGCCGGCGTGCGGCTGCTCGAGCAGGTTGATGCAGCGCAGGAAGGTCGACTTGCCCGAACCGCTGGAGCCGATGATGCTGATGACATCGCCTGCCTTGGCCGACAGGGACACGCCCTTGAGCACTTCATGGCTGCCGTAGCGCTTGTGCAGGTCTTGGACTTCGAGTTTGTACATGCTGTCGATTCTCACAAAGCGGTCAGTGCTTGCGCGGCGCCAGGTAGCCGAGCCAGCGGCGTTCGGCCATCTTGAACAGGCGCACCAGGATGAAGGTCAGGCACAGATAGAACACGCCCGCCGTGATATAGGCCTCGAAAGGCAGGTAGTACTGGGCATTGACCGTGCGCGCAGCACCGGTGATGTCGATCAGGGTAACGATCGACGCCAGGCTGGTGGTCTGCAGCATCATGATCACTTCGTTGCTGTACTGCGGCAGCGCCCGGCGCAGGGCCGACGGCAGCAGGATGCGCCGGTACATCTTCATGCGCGACATGCCCATGGCCTTGGCCGCCTCGATCTCGCCATGCGGCGTGGCCTTGAGGCTGCCGGCGATGATTTCGGCAGTGTAGGCGCTGGTGTTGATGCCGAACGCCAGGCAGGCACAGAAGGTGGCGCTGGACAACAGCGGCCACAGGACGCTTTCGCGCACCACCTCGAACTGCGCCAGGCCGTAGTAGATCAGGAACAGCTGCACCAGCATCGGCGTGCCGCGGATCACATAGGTGTAGAGCCAGGCAACCAGGTTGACTGCCGGCTGCCGGGACACCCGCATCAGGCCCAGCGGAATGGCCGCCAGCAGGCCGAAGAACAGCGAAATGGCCAGCAGCTTGAGCGTGGTCAGCAGGCCGCCGAAGTACATCGGCAGCGCCTCCCAGACGACGTTGTAGTCGAAGATCATAGTTCAGCCACCTTGACGCCCACCGAATAGCGGCGCTCTAGATACTTCAGGGCCAGCAGCGAGACACTGGTCAGCACCAGGTACAGGGCCGCCACCGCGAGGAAGAAGGTGAAAGGCTCGCGGGTGGCATCGGCCGCCTGCTTGGCCTTGAACATCATGTCCTGCAGGCCGACCACCGAGATCAGCGCGGTGGCCTTGGTCAGCACCAGCCAGTTGTTGGTGAAACCTGGAATAGCCAGGCGAATCATCTGAGGCACCTGGATGCGGAAGAACACCTGGCGATTGCTCATGCCATAGGCCACGCCCGCTTCGGCCTGCCCTTTGGGAATACCGAGGAACGCGCCACGGAAGGTTTCCGACAGGTACGCACCGAAGATGAAGCCCAGGGTACCGATACCCGCGATCAGCGGATTCAGGTCGATGTAGTCTTCATAGCCGAGCAGCGGCGCCACCCGGTTGATGATGTCCTGCCCGCCGTAGAAGATCAGCAGGATCAGGACCAGGTCCGGAATGCCACGGATCACCGTGGAGTAGAGATCGCCCAGCCAGGCCAGCCAGCGCACCGGCGACAAGCGCAGCGCCACACCGATCAGGCCGAGCACGATGGCCAGGGCCATCGACGACAGGGCGAGCTGCAGCGTCAGCCACGCCCCGTCGAGGATGACTGCCCCGTAGCCTTTCAACATGATGAGGTCCTCGACCTAGAGAATGAAAAATGGTGCAAACCTCAGAGTTTCTGCTGTTTGCACCATTGCACAGGTGAAACCCGACGTCTTAGTTCGAGTCTGGACCGTAGATATCGAAGTTGAAGTACTTCTTCTCGATTTCTTTGTACTTGCCATTGGCGCGGATGGCGTCGATCGCCGCGTTGATGCGGTCAGCGTTGGCCTTGTCACCCTTGCGTACGGCGATGCCGACGCCGTCACCGAAATACTTCACGTCGGTGAACGATGGGCCGACGAAGGCGAAGCCCTTGCCGGCGTCGGTCTTCAGGAAACCGTCTTCCAGCAGGGTGGCGTCAGCCACGGTACCGTCCAGGCGGCCGGCAGCCACGTCCAGGTAGATTTCGTTCTGGGTACCGTAAGGAACCACGGTGGCACCTTTGGGAGCCAGCACTTCCTTGGCGAAGCGGTCGTGGATCGAACCGCGCTGCACGCCGATCTTCTTGCCCTTGAGTTCATCCAGGCTGTCGCTGACGGTGGTGCCTTCCTTCATGACCAGGCGCGCCGGGGTCAGGTAGTAGCGCTTGGTGAAGTCGACCGACTTCTTGCGGTCTTCGGTGATCGACATGGACGACAGGATGGCGTCGATCTTGCGCACTTTCAGCGCCGGGATCAGGCCGTCGAATTCCTGCTCGACCCAGGTGCACTTGGCTTTCATCTCTTCGCACAGCGCGTTGCCGATGTCGTAGTCGAAACCGGCGATGCTGCCATCAGGTTGCTTGAAGGCAAACGGTGGGTAGGCGGCTTCGATGCCGATTTTCAACGGTTTTTCATCGGCCTGCGACACCAGGGAAAACACGGACAGCGCCAGGGCGCCAAGCAGTGCGAGCTTCTTCATCAGGTAACTCCATCGGTACGGGGCAATACAAGGCAGGTAACGGCTGCCCGATATGCGAATGGGTACAACGCGAGCCGCGCAGGGTATCGACCAAGGTCGCAGACCACGAGCGTGTGAGTGGCATTCTAGCGACAGCCCGGTAGTCGATATTTCTTCAAAGCGACAACTACTTACAGAAGCGCCTGAAACCGCTGCGGGCGATGTTGACAGCCAGTGCAAAATATGCAAAAGCGCAAGAAATAGAACCTATAGACCTAGCAATTCCCGGGCCTATTATTGGCAAAGCCTTGTAGGACGGCAAGTGTAGCGTGCTGCGCTGGAAAAAATGCTGGCGAAATGCACCGAAACGAAGCGGAATTGTTTCCTGGCGCCCCGATGCCGTGCGCCAACGGTGACAGAACAGTTACCGATGAATGTCGGGTAACAGTAAAGCAAAAACCCCGCCGGTTGCCCGGGCGGGGTTTTTAATGGCTACACCGACCTGTGTGGGAGCGGGCGCGCCCGCGAACACCGGCGTAGCCGGTGCCATCCACCGCGTCGCCTGCTTCGCGGGCATGCCCGCTCCCACAGGGGATCGTGTGCGACTCGGCTATCAGGCCGAAGCCAGGCTCATCGCCTTGTGGGTATCGATCAGATGCTGCACCACCCCTGGGTCGGCCAGGGTCGAGATGTCACCCAGCGCGCCGTATTCGCCCGTGGCAATCTTGCGCAGGATGCGGCGCATGATTTTGCCCGAACGGGTCTTCGGCAGCCCCGGCGCCCACTGGATCACATCCGGCGAGGCGATCGGGCCGATTTCCTTGCGCACCCAGTTCTTCAGCTCCAGGCGCAACTGCTCGCTGGGCTCGATGCCAGCATTGAGCGTGACATACACGTAGATGCCCTGCCCCTTGATGTCGTGCGGCACGCCCACCACCGCCGCCTCGGCCACTTTCGAATGGGCCACCATGGCGCTTTCGATCTCGGCAGTGCCCATGCGGTGGCCGGACACGTTGAGCACGTCATCCACGCGGCCGGTGATCCAGTAATAGCCATCTTCGTCGCGACGCGCGCCGTCGCCGGTGAAGTACATGCCACGGAAGGTCTTGAAGTAGGTGTCGACGAAACGGTCGTGGTCGCCGTACAGCGAGCGCGACTGGCCCGGCCAGGAATCGAGGATCACCAGGTTACCTTCGGCGGCACCCTCGATCAGGTTGCCCAGGTTGTCCACCAAGGCTGGCACCACGCCGAAGAACGGACGGGTTGCCGAACCCGGCTTGAGGCCGGTAGCACCTGGCAGCGGGCTGATCAGGATGCCGCCGGTCTCGGTCTGCCACCAGGTATCGACGATCGGGCAACGCTCCTTGCCCACCGCCTTGTAGTACCAGTTCCAGGCTTCCGGGTTGATCGGCTCGCCCACCGAACCCAGCAGACGCAGGCTGGAGCCGTCGGCCCCGGCCACCGCAGCCTCGCCTTCGGCCATCATCGCGCGGATGGCAGTTGGCGCGGTGTACAGGATATTGACCTTGTGCTTGTCGATGATCTTCGACACGCGGGTGATGTCCGGGTAGTTCGGCACGCCCTCGAACAGCAGCGTGGTGGCACCGTTGGCCAGCGGGCCGTAGACGATGTAGCTGTGGCCGGTGACCCAACCCACGTCGGCAGTGCACCAGTAGACCTCGCCCGGGCGGTAGTCGAACACACGCTCATGGGTCAGCGCGGCATAGACCAGGTAACCACCGGTGGTGTGCAGCACGCCCTTCGGCTTGCCGGTGGAGCCGGAGGTGTAAAGGATGAACAGCGCTTCCTCGGCGCCCATCTCTTTCGGCGCGCAGTGGCTGGAAGCCACTTTCATCAGGTCTTCGTACCAGATGTCGCGATGCTGATGCCAGGCAATGTCGCCACCGGTGCGCTTGCACACGATGATCTTCTGCACGCTGTTGGTTTCCGGGTTGGTCAGCGCCAGGTCGACGTTGGCCTTGAGCGGGGTACGGCGGCCGCCGCGCACGCCTTCGTCGGCGGTGATGACCACCTTGGACTTGCAGTCGATGATCCGCCCGGCCAGCGCTTCCGGCGAGAAGCCACCGAACACCACCGAGTGGATCGCACCGATACGGGCGCAGGCCAGCATGGCGACCACAGCTTCCGGGATCATCGGCATATAGATGGTGACCACGTCACCGCGGTGCACATCCTGGCCCCGCAGGGCGTTGGCAAACTTGCAGACCTGCTCGTGCAATTCGCGGTAGGTGATGTTGCGGTGCTCGGAAGGATCGTCGCCTTCCCAGATGATGGCCAGCTGGTCACCGCGCTCTTCGAGGTGGCGATCCAGGCAGTTGGAGGAAACGTTCAGAGTGCCATCGGCGAACCACTTGATGTCGACATGATGGTCGTCGAAGGAGGTCTGCTTGACCTTGGTGAACGGCTTGATCCAGTCGATACGCTGGGCCTGCTCGCGCCAGAAGCCGTCCGGGTTGATCACCGACTGCTGGTACATGGCCTTGTAGGTGGCCTCGTCTGTCAGGGTGGTAGCCGCAACCTCGGGACGAACGGGATACAGTGGAGCCGCACTCATCTGTGTTACCTCGGTGTAATAGTTGTTTTTGTATGGAACCGTTTGTAACTGTACCAGAGCGACAAAAGCCATTCGACGTTGGTAGTAATTTGGTACGTCCGTTCAGGACGGCCGCTCTAGCATGCGCTTTACAGCCGTGACGAAGCGACAATTGGAGCGCTGCCCAGACGATTGTTACAGATTCTGTCAAAACACTTTATCAAAAGCCCCACTGTTTCAGCCTTGGCGACAACCCTAAAATTCATTTCGCCAACAACGGCAAGGCGATTAACAACTGGTAACAGCCCCCACGAAGGCAAGCGTTAATCCCCGTCTTATCGATAGTTGAACCAGCAATACTCGCGGCGCCATAAGCGTCGCGTGCCCCCTCACGACCTTAGACAGGTAAATGGAAAATGAAAGCTTTACTGGTATTGGTACTTGGCAGTCTTTGCGGCGCGGCGATGGCCGGCGAAGCGAAAGAGGCCGAGCAGATTCCGGTTGAACAGTACAACTATTCGCAGCACCTGGACATTGCCCGCGTCATTTCCATGAGCGAAGTGCCCAATGTGTGCGAAGTCGTGCCAGCCCGCATGACCTATGAAGACTCCAAGGGCCAGAAGCACATTCTCGAATACCGGGTGATGGGGAACGGCTGTTCGAACGGCTGATACCTTGTGAATTGGGGGCCCTGCGGCCCCCTTCGCGACACGCGGCCGCGCCTACAGGTACTGCGCAATGTTTGAAGCCTGCGCAGCAGTCCCGGCCTTTATGAAGCCTGATTAATCTGCAGACTTGCCAAGCGAGTAATCCCGCAACTTGTTGGCAATTGTCGTATGCGAAACACCCAGTCTTTTACCTAAAGCCCGACTGCTCGGAAACTCCCCCATCAAACTTTCCAATACCGCTTTCTCAAAGCGCCCGACAATTTGCGAAAGATCCCCGTCCAGCGAAAATTCACCCAACGGTTGCCGCGCGCCATAATCCGGCAAGCGGATATGTTCACTCTTGACCACGCCGCCGTCGCATAACGAAACGGCCTGGAACAATACATTTTCCAGTTGCCTTACATTGCCCGGCCAATGGTATTGGGCAAGTTTGTCCATCGCCGCCGGCGCCAGGCGTGGCATGGCACAACCAATCTGCCGGCTGGCCTGGTCGAGAAAGTGCTGCACCAGGCCTTCCAGGCCATCCATGCATTCGCGCAAGGGCGGAATGTGCAGCGACAACACATTGAGCCGGTGATACAGGTCCTGACGAAACTCGCCACGCGCGCACAGTTCGGACAAATCCACCTGGGTCGCGCATATCACCCGCACGTCCAGGTACACCTCTTCATCGCTGCCTACGCGGCGGAAGCAGCCGTCTTGCAGAAAGCGCAGCAGCTTCACCTGCAGGCGCGGGCTCATCTCCCCTACCCCGTCAAGGAACAGCGTGCCACCGGCAGTCAGTTCCAGCAGCCCCAGCTTGCCCTCGGCCCGCGCCCCTTCGAAGGCCCCTGGGCCATAACCGAACAACTCGGTCTCGGCCATCGACTCGGGTAACCCGGCGCAGTTCAGCGCCATCAGCGGCGACTGGCCACGCGGGCTGGCCAGGTGGCAGGCACGCGCCAGCAACTCCTTGCCGGTGCCCGTTTCCCCCTCGATCAGCAACGGCGCATCAAGCGGTGCCATGCGCCGCGCCTCGCGGACCACCGCCGCCATGACCCGTGAGCTCTGGAAGATGCTGTCGAAACCGCGCAGCTCCTGCTTGCGCACGTTGTAGATACGCTCGCCAATGCGGTCGGCGCGGTGCAGGGTCAGCACTGCACCGGCCAGTGCCTCGCTGTCGTCGTGCTCGGACTGCAGCGGCGCGATATCGGCCAGGAATACGTCCCCCTTGACCTTGATACGCAGGCCGTTGATGCGCGACTTGTTGGCGCGCACCAGCTCCGGCAGGTCGAAGTCTTCGACGTAGCGCGCCAGCGGCATGCCCGGCACCTCGTCTACCCGCACTCCCAGCAACTGGGCTGCCGCGCGGTTGGCGGCGACGATACTGCCGCCCATGTCGATCGACAGCACCGGGAAGTCCAGCGCGCCCAGCAGCGCATTCAGCTCCATGTGGCGACGTTCGCTGGGCATCAGCCCCACGCGCTTGACGCCAAACACCCCGGCGATGGCCTCGAACTTGGGCCGCAGCGCCTGGAACTGCAAATTGATCAGGTTCGGGCAATGCAGGTAGATGGCGTTGCCATGGTCACCGCCCACCTCGCCGCGCAGCACGTTGATGCCGTATTCCACCAACAGGTTGAGGATGTCGCGCAGGATGCCAATACGGTTCTGGCAATGCACTTTGATACGCATGAGGGCTCTCGAAGCGCTGGGTTTTTTCAACGCAGCGCAGAAAAGTCGTAAAGATAAGCTGACAAAAACCGCCTGGACATCAGCCAGATGCCTCGGATTTTCCGACACCTGCTGGGTTTTGTAAAATATTCGTTACGAAAACACTGACAACCGCCCATCCCGCCCATCTCCCACCCCCGTGCAAAGCAGCCGGCGACGGGATATTCCTTAGGCATGTCCTGCACATAACAAGAAAAGCCCTCACCAGGAGAGCCACATGAAACAGACGCAATACGTGGCACGCGAGCCCGATGCGCATGGTTTTATCGACTACCCGCAGCAAGAGCATGCGGTCTGGAATACCTTGATCACCCGCCAGCTGAAAGTGATCGAAGGCCGCGCCTGCCAGGAATACCTGGACGGCATCGACCAGCTCAAGCTGCCGCATGACCGAATTCCGCAACTGGGCGAAATCAACAAGGTGCTGGGCGCCACCACGGGGTGGCAGGTTGCCCGGGTGCCGGCGCTGATCCCCTTCCAGACCTTCTTCGAGCTGCTGGCCAGCAAGCGCTTCCCGGTCGCCACGTTCATCCGCACCCCGGAAGAACTGGACTACCTGCAGGAACCCGACATCTTCCACGAGATCTTCGGCCACTGCCCGCTGCTGACCAACCCGTGGTTCGCCGAATTCACCCATACCTACGGCAAGCTCGGCCTGGCCGCGACCAAGGAACAGCGCGTCTACCTGGCGCGCCTGTACTGGATGACCATCGAATTCGGCCTCATCGAAACCGCCCAAGGCCGCAAGATCTATGGCGGCGGCATCCTCTCGTCGCCGAAGGAAACCGTCTACAGTCTGTCTGGCGAGCCAGAGCACCAGGCCTTCGACCCGATCGAAGCCATGCGCACCCCGTACCGTATCGACATCCTGCAGCCGCTGTATTTCGTGCTACCGAACATGAAGCGCCTGTTCGACCTGGCCCACGAAGACATCATGGGCATGGTTCACCAGGCCATGCAGCTGGGCCTGCACGCACCGAAGTTTCCACCCAAGGTCGCCGCCTGAGCGACCTTGCCGATAACAACTCGAACCGGAAAACACCACATGAATGCCTTGAACCAAGCCCATTGCGAAGCCTGCCGCGCCGACGCGCCGAAAGTCACCGACGAAGAGTTGGCCGAGCTGATCCGCGAGATCCCGGACTGGAACATCGAAGTACGCGATGGCCACATGGAGCTGGAGCGCGTCTTCCTGTTCAAGAACTTCAAGCACGCCTTGGCATTCACCAATGCCGTGGGCGAAATCGCCGAAGCCGAAGGCCACCACCCGGGCCTGCTGACCGAGTGGGGCAAGGTCACCGTGACCTGGTGGAGCCACTCGATCAAAGGCCTGCACCGCAACGACTTCATCATGTGCGCGCGCACTGACAAGGTGGCGGAGACGGCTGAAGGCCGCAAGTAACCGCTTGGGAATTGGGGCCGCTTCGCGCCCCTTCGCGGGCGTGCCCGCTCCCACAGGGACCGCGTAAATCCTTGCTTTTCGCGCTCCCTGTGGGAGCGGGCACGCCCGCGAAGGGGCGCGAAGCGGCCCCAGTTTTTGCAGGAAAAATGTCCGCTGTTCGCCCGCAAAACCGACAAACGATCGGCAAAAAAACCAAACTGTCATCCAGACTTGTGTATCCTGCCCCAGCTTTGCGAAGCTTCAAACGCGCCTGGCGCAGTCTTTTCACTCACACTTGCGAGGAACGACGAGATGCATGAAATCCCGAATCTTCCCTTCCCAAGCCTGAACCCAGAAGAGCCAACCGTAACCGTTCACGCCGAGCCGGCTGCTGCCGCCGAGCAGGATGGTGACGATCAATCCAGCGCTGACCAGGACTAACCGCGCAACCCCGACTGTGTGAAAACGGCTGACCTGCGGGCTACCCCCGTCATCACGTTTTCACACCGTCCAGAACCCACGTAGGCCCCCATGCCCGACTCACCGCGCCCCCTTGCGGTCACCCTGCAAGTCGTCTCCATCGTCCTCTTCACTTTCATCGGCTATTTGAACATCGGCATCCCCCTGGCCGTGCTGCCTGGCTATGTGCACAACGACCTGGGCTTCGGCGCGGTGGTCGCGGGCCTGGTGATCAGCGTGCAATACCTGGCTACCCTGCTCAGCCGCCCCACGGCCAGCCGCATCATCGACAACCACGGCAGCAAGAAGGCGGTCCTGTATGGCCTGGCCGGGTGTGGCCTCAGCGGGGTGTTCATGCTGGCCTGCGCCTTTCTTACCCACCTGCCCTGGCTGAGCCTGGCCAGCCTGCTGGCCGGCCGCCTGGTGCTGGGCAGCGCCGAAAGCCTGGTGGGGTCGGGTTCGATCGGCTGGGGTATCGGCCGGGTCGGCGCCGAACACACCGCCAAGGTCATCTCCTGGAACGGCATCGCCAGCTACGGCGCGCTGGCCATCGGCGCCCCGCTGGGGGTGCTGATGGTCAAGGTCCTGGGGCTGTGGAGCATGGGCGCGAGTATCATCCTGTTGTGTGCGCTCGGCCTGCTGCTGGCCTGGCCCCGGCAGGCGGCGCCGATCGTCAGCGGCGTGCGCCTGCCGTTCCTGCGCGTGCTGGGCAAAGTGTTCCCGCACGGTTCGGGGCTGGCCCTGGGCTCGATCGGCTTCGGCACCATCGCCACCTTCATCACCCTGTACTACGCCAGCCGCGGCTGGGCCAATGCGGCGCTGACCCTGAGCCTGTTCGGCGCCAGCTTCATCAGCGCACGGCTGCTGTTCGGCAACCTGATCAACCGGATTGGCGGGTTCCGCGTGGCGATCGCCTGCCTGTCGGTGGAAACGCTTGGGCTGCTGATGCTGTGGCTGGCACCGAGTGCCGAACTGGCGCTGGCAGGCGCCGCACTGAGCGGGTTCGGCTTCTCGCTGGTGTTCCCGGCGCTGGGTGTGGAGGCAGTGAACCAGGTATCGGCGGCCAACCGCGGGGCTGCGGTCGGGGCCTATTCGCTGTTCATCGACTTGTCGCTAGGGGTGACCGGGCCGCTGGTGGGCGCGGTGGCGGCGGGGTTCGGCTTTGCTTCGATGTTTCTGTTTGCAGCCGCAGCGGCGGCTTGCGGGTTGGTGTTGAGCCTGTACCTGTACCGGCAGGTGCGTCAGAAGCAGTATCGCTAACAGCCGGGGGCGCGCCAGGCGCCCCGAAGCCCTGAAACCTAGCGCTGCGCGTATTGCAACACCACCTCCAGCGGGTGGCGCATCTGCCGCTCGGTCATGCGCTTGACCTGGCTACGGCAGGAATACCCTGTCGCCAGCGGCTCGCCTTCCTTGTCCAGCTTGGTCGCCCAGCTCTGTTCGAAGATGGTCCGCGAGGTGTCCTGGTTACGCGCCTCGTGGCCATAGGTTCCGGACATCCCGCAGCAACCCGTGGCCTCGGTCACCAGCTTCAGCCCCAGGCGGGCGAATACCTGCTCCCATTGCCGGGTGCTGGCCGGCACGTTGGTCTTCTCGGTGCAGTGCGCCATCAGGCGGAAGCTGGCCGACGCAGTCGGCGCCTGCTCCGGCAGCACATCCATCAACCACTCCTGCGGCAACAGGACTTTCGGGCAACCGTCCAGCCCCGGGACTTTCTGGTACTCCTGGCGGTACACCAGGGTCATCGCCGGGTCCAGGCCCACCAGCGGCACGCCGCAGTCAGCCAGGGCCTTGAGCTGGGTGGCGTTGCGGATCGCCGCCTTGGCGAACGCGCCGAGGAAGCCCTGCACGTGCAGCGGCTTGCCGTTGGCGCTGTACGGGGCCAGGAACACGCGGTGGCCCAGGCGGTGCGCCAGGTCGATGAAGGCCGACAGCAGTGGCGTCTCGAAGTAGCGGGTGAAGGCGTCCTGCACCAGCACGATGCTGCGTTCACGCTGGGCCGGGGTCAGCTCACGCAGCGCCGGCACACTGGCCACGCCGACACGGCAGCGAGTCAGGGTGGCCTGGAAGTTGAAGCGGCTGATCAACGGGCTGTCGACCATACCGATCCGGTCAGCCAGCAGCTTGCTCACCCACTTCGAGCCCATCAGCGCGTTGTACAACCCCGGCGCGTGGGCCAGGTACGGGATGGTGAACTCCAGCGAACCGATCAGGTAGTCACGCAGCGGGCGCTGGTAGCGGCCGTGGTACAGCTCGAGGAAGCGCGAGCGGAAGTCCGGCACGTTGACCTTGATCGGGCACTGCCCGGCGCACGACTTGCACGCCAGGCAGCCGGCCATGGCGTCGTACACCTCATGCGAGAAATCTGCCTGCCCCTGGCTGCGTGCGCGGTTGTTGCGCAGGCGTGCGGGCAGGCCCTTGAGCCAGGACACTCGGTTACGCGCCGCAGCCAGCACATCGATGTTCGCCTCGCCCTGCAGGCGCAGCCACTCACGCATCAGCGAGGCGCGGCCCTTGGGTGAATGCTGGCGTTCGCGGGTGGCCTTCCACGACGGGCACATGGCGTCGTTGGGGTCGTAGTTGTAGCAGGCGCCGTTGCCGTTGCAGTGCACGGCGCTGCCGAAGTCCTGCCACACGCGCTCGTCGATGGTGCGGTCGAGGTCGCCGCGCAGGGTCACGCCATCGACCTTGGTCAGGCCCTCGGCGCTGTCCGGCGGGGTGCAGATCTTGCCGGGGTTGAGCTGGTTGTGCGGGTCGAAGGCGCCTTTCAGGCGCTGCAGCGCCGGATACAGCTCGCCGAAGTACTCCGGCACGTACTCCGAACGCAAGCCCTTGCCATGCTCGCCCCACAGCAGGCCGCCGTAGCTGCGGGTCAACGCCGCCACGGCATCGGAGATCGGCTTGACCAGCGCCGCCTGGGCCGGGTCCTTCATGTCCAGCGCCGGGCGCACGTGCAACACACCGGCGTCGACGTGGCCGAACATGCCATAGGCCAGGCCGTAGCCATCGAGCAGCGCGCGGAACTCGGCGATGTAGTCGGCCAGTTGTTCTGGCGGTACCGCAGTATCCTCGACGAACGGCTGCGGGCGGACTTCGCCTTCGACGTTGCCCAGCAAACCCACCGAACGCTTACGCATGGTATAGACGCGGGTCACCGCCTCGGCGCCCTCGGCCAGGGTGTGGCCCAGGCGCTCGACACTGGTGTCGCTCTGCAGGTGCTGGATGAACGCCTGCACCCTGGCATTGACCTCGGCAGGTTCGTCGCCACAGAACTCCACCAGATTGATGCCCAAGGTCGGGCGCTCGGGGTCGGCCGGGAAGTATTCGGCGACGCTGTGCCAGACGATGTCCTTCATCGCCAGCATCAGCACCTTGGAGTCGACGGTCTCGATCGACAGCGGCTTGTGCGCCATCAGCGCGTTGGCGTCGCGCAGGGCATCCATGAAGCTGCTGTAACGCACGTTGACCAGCACGGCGTACTTGGGGATCGGCAGCACATTGAGCTTGGCTTCGACCACATAGCCCAATGAACCTTCGGCACCGCACAGCACGCTGTTGAGGTTGAAACGGCCCTGCTCGTCGCGCAGGTGCGCCAGGTCGTAGCCGGTCAGGCAGCGGTTGAGCCTGGGGAACGTGGTTGCGATCAGGTCCGCCTGGGTTTCCTGGATCTCCCGTGCCATGCGGTACACCTCGCCGGCCCGGCCGGGTGCGGCACACGCCTGCTCCAGCGTGGCATCGTCGATCGGCAGGCTGTGCAGGCGCTCACCACCAAGCAGCACGCTGTGCAGCTCCAGGACGTGGTCGCGGGTCTTGCCATAGGTGCAACTGCCCTGGCCGCTGGCATCGGTGTTGATCATGCCGCCGACGGTGGCACGGTTGGAGGTGGACAGCTCGGGGGCGAAGAACAGGCCGTACGGCTTGAGCGCGGCGTTGAGCTGGTCCTTGACCGTACCGGCCTGTACCCGTACCCAGCGCTCCTCGACGTTGATTTCGAGAATCTTGTTCATGTGCCGCGACAGGTCGACGACGATACCGTCGGTCAGCGACTGGCCATTGGTGCCAGTACCGCCGCCGCGCGGGGTCAGCTTGACCTGGCGGAAACGCGGCTCGCCCATCAGCGTGGCGACCCGCACCACGTCGTCGGCGTCCAGCGGGAACACCGCCGCCTGCGGCAAGCGCTGGTAGATCGAGTTGTCGGTGGCCAGCACCGTGCGGGTCGCGTAGTCGGCACTGATCTGGCCGCGGAAGCCGCTGTTGCGCAGGGCTTCGAGGAACTCGGGGTAGTTGGCGCTCGGCGCAACGGTCGACAGCTGGGCGATCATCGAAGGATGGCCTCTTGATAGGGGCTAATTCACGGGATTCCTGTCGTTCCGGCATGAGTGAAAGCATGCGGGGATGACGTATAGGCCAATGTTCCTGTAGTTTCGCCTCAGGGGCAAACGGATAATCCTGCCGCTATCGATGACTTCCATGAATGAATTACCGCCACCTGACCCCCTCCATGTCGCTGCTGCTGGCCTTCGAGGCTGCCGCCCGACATGAAAGCTATACCCGCGCCGCCGCTGAACTGTCGCTGACCCAGAGCGCAGTCAGCCGCCAGGTACAGGCACTGGAACAGCAGCTGGGGCTGACCCTGTTCCGCCGCGAAGGGCGCCAGGTGCAACTCACCGATGTCGGGCGCCTGTACCAGCGCGAACTCAGCGAGGCCCTGGGGCGCATCCGCAGTGCCACCCTGCAGGCATTGGCCTACCAGTCAGGCGTCGGCACCTTGCGCCTGGCCACCCTGCCCACCTTCGGCTCGAAGTGGCTGCTGCCACGGCTGCACGCGTTCTACAGCGCCCACCCGGGCATGCTGGTGCACATTCATTCACGCATCGAAGCCATCAATTTCGACACCAGCGAGATCGATGCCGCCATCGGCGTGGCCAGCCACGACTTGCCGGGGCTGGTCTGCCATCGCCTGCATGCCGAACAACTGGTGGTGATCCTGCCGCCGGAAGCTGGCGTGGATAGCCAGGGCTGGAGCCCGGCCCGGATCAGTGAAGAGGTGCTGCTGAACGTGGCCAACAACCCGCATGCCTGGGGCGAGTGGTTCTCGCACCATGGCCTGGCGCACCGGGCGATGCGCCTGGGGCCGAGCTTCGAGCTGACCTCGCACCTGATCCAGGCGGTACGGGCCGGTATCGGCATCGGCCTGGTGCCGCGCATCCTGGTGGAAGAGGAGCTGGCCAAGGGCGAGCTGTACAGCCCCGGCGAAGCGTTTGCCAGCCAGCGCAGTTATTACCTGATCTACCCGCCGAGGAACGAAGCGTTGCCATCGTTGCGAGCATTCAGAAGCTGGTTGCTCGAACAGATCTGACTGCTGCGGGCCGGCTTGCCGGCGACAAGACCGCGACAGACAAGAAAAAACCCGAAGCCAGTGACCTGACTTCGGGTTTTCGGCTACTACAGGGCGCCTTACTTGGCCATGCCAGTAGCCGCTACACCGGTATTCATCCTGCGACGCGGCTTGACCATGTAGATCACGAACATCGCAAACAGCCAGATCGGGATCGCATACACCGACACGCGGATCTCCGGGATCATCAGCATGATGCCCAGGATCAGCACCACGAACGCCAGGCACAGGTAGTTGCCATAGGGGTACCACAAGGCCTTGAACAGCGGCTTCTGGCCGGTGCGGTCGAGGTGCTGGCGGAACTTCAGGTGCGAGTAGCTGATCATCGCCCAGTTGATCACCAGGGTGGCCACCACCAGCGACATCAGCAGCTCCAGGGCGTTCTGCGGCATCAGGTAGTTGAGCAGCACGGCAACGAAGGTCACCCCAGCCGATGCCAGGATCGAACGCACAGGCACGCCACGCTTGTCGACCTGGGCCAGCGATGCCGGGGCATCGCCCTGCTCGGCCATGCCCAGCAGCATGCGGGCGTTGCAGTAGGTGCCGCTGTTGTACACCGACAATGCCGCAGTCAGGACCACAAAGTTCAGCAAGTGCGCTGCCACGTCACTGCCCAGCAGCGAGAACACCTGCACGAACGGGCTGCTGCCATAGCTGCCACCCGAGGCAGCGATGCTGGCGACCAGGTTGTCCCACGGGGTCAGCGACAGCAGGACCACCAGGGCGCCCACATAGAAGATCAGGATGCGGTAGATGACCTGGTTGATCGCCTTGGGGATCACGGTCTTCGGCTTGTCGGCCTCGGCCGCGGTGAAACCGAGCATCTCCAGGCCACCGAAGGAGAACATGATGAACGCCAGGGCCATCACCAGGCCGCTGACACCGTTCGGGAAGAAGCCACCATGCGACCACAGGTTGGCCACGGTCGCCTCGGGGCCGCCGCTGCCGCTGGTCAGCAGGTAGGCACCCAGGCCGATCATGCTGACGATCGCCACCACCTTGATGATGGCGAACCAGAATTCGGCTTCACCGAAGAACTTCACGTTCATCAGGTTGATGGCGTTGATCAGCACGAAGAACGCCGCCGCCGTGACCCAGGTCGGGATCTCCGGCCACCAGTAGTGGACATATTTGCCGACTGCCGACAGCTCCGACATGCCCACCAGGATGTACAGCACCCAGCAGTTCCAGCCCGACAGGAAGCCGGCGAAACCGCCCCAGTAGGTATGGGCGAAGTGGCTGAACGAGCCGGCCACCGGCTCTTCGACGATCATCTCACCGAGCTGGCGCATGATCATGAAGGCGATGAAGCCGCAGATGGCGTAGCCCAGGATCATCGACGGGCCGGCGGATTTCATCACCCCCGCCGAACCGAGGAACAGGCCGGTACCGATCGCACCACCCAGGGCAATCAGCTGGATGTGGCGGTTCTTCAGGCCCCGCTTGAGCTCGCCTGAATGCATGTTTTGTCCACTCATGAACGAAGTCACCTGCATTGTTTTTATCTGTGACGGAATCGGACCCACCGCGCTCGTGGCGCAGCGGAATGGGCAAGGTGGTTACCTTGGGTTTCCTGAACGCAGCTGCCGCCGGGGCGGGTCAACCAGGGGTGATCAGGAGTGCGCGGTACGCAAAGGAGTCACAGGTAAAACGCGGCGCACTGTATACCCCTGCAAACGCGCAGGCGTCAACGCACTGCATCGTTTCCCTGGGAAAAAACGCAGCGATCCTGTGGTGTGGGCCTGCAAAGGCGGAGTGATCGGCGTACATGGCGCCTCCATTTGTTGTTTTGTCAGCCTGGCGCTGTGGACAGGCTTTTGCACACGGCAATGGCGGCTATAACACCGTGGGGCGGGGGTTTGGGCAAGGGTGGCTGGCGCCTGGGGGCAGGCTCGGGCACAGCGGCGACGGCAAGCAATGTTTACAGGGCCGTGGAAAATCTGAAATCAGGGCTGAATTCGGCAGTATCTGTATAGATTTTTTTACAAGGCGGTTCGAGAACTTGCCAGTCGTCCGAAAAATTCTTTTCGTTCAATATCTTGGGGGCCGCTGCGCAGCCGCAAAATCCCGCAGGCAAAAAAAACCAGCCCGAAGGCTGGTTTCTCATCACGGCAAAAGCCGATCAACCACGTGGTTTGCCACGACCACGGCCTGCCGGCTTGTCAGCGTCAGGCTTGCCCGGACGCTTGCGCATCTCGCTCGGGCGTTCGGCAACGGTGCTGCCACGGCTGCCCTTGCGTGGGGCCTCTTCACGCGGCTGGCGCGCCGGGCGTTCATCGCCAGCGCCGCCTTCGTGGGCCGGGCGCAGGCTGCGCACACGCTCGCCACGGCCCAACGGGCGGGTCGACTTGCGCTGCAGGCGCTCCAGCTTGTCCTTGGCCTTGAGCTTCATGGCAGGCAGCGCTACTGGCTGCAGGCCCACCTCAGCGGCAAGGATGTCGATTTCACCCTGGGTCATTTCACGCCAGCGGCCCATCGGCAGGTCGGAATTGAGGAACACCGGGCCGAAACGCACGCGCTTCAGGCGGCTGACCACCATGCCCTGGGATTCCCACAGGCGACGCACCTCGCGGTTACGGCCTTCCATCACCACGCAGTGGTACCAGTGGTTGAAACCTTCGCCACCCGGCGCCTTCTGGATGTCGGTGAACTTGGCCGGGCCGTCTTCCAGCATCACGCCAGCCTTCAAGCGCTCGATCATCTCGTCATCGACTTCGCCGCGCACACGTACTGCGTACTCACGGTCCATCTCGTAGGACGGGTGCATCAGGCGGTTGGCCAGCTCACCATCGGTGGTGAACAGCAGCAGGCCGGTGGTGTTGATGTCGAGGCGGCCGATGTTGATCCAGCGGCCTTCTTTCGGCCGTGGCAGGCGATCGAATACGGTCGGGCGGCCTTCCGGGTCGTCACGGGTACAGATCTCGCCGTCGGGCTTGTTGTACATGATCACCCGGCGGGTGGCCTCGGCGGCCTCTTCGCGCTTGATCAGCTTGCCATCCACGGCGATGGCATCGTGCAGGTCGACGCGCTGGCCAAGGGTGGCCTCGACGCCATTGACCTTGATACGGCCCTGGCTGATCCAGGCCTCGACATCACGCCGCGAGCCAACGCCGATACGCGCCAGCACTTTCTGCAGCTTTTCGCCGGACGGAGGGGTGGTTTGGCTATCTTGCAGGTCTTGCTCACTCATCTGGGCACCTCCCGGTGTAGGAATGAAAACGGGTTTTGGCAACGAGCGCGCCAAAAGGCCGCGCATCATACGCGGTTCGGCGGCGGAACGCACTGGAGGGTAGAGGGTTTTGTGGGCTTTGCCAGGGGTTTCTGCCTAATGGTGATGCGTTGCCTGTACCGGGCCTTTCTCTGTGGTTTTGTGGGGAAAGGGAGGTACCGGCAAAAAAAAAA
>NZ_JBKGGT010000015.1:0-129407 GCF_052041995.1 Pseudomonas sp. SMV7
TACCAGCGCCGGCGCATCCGGGGTGGCGCACACCTGGGCTTCGATCAGTTGGTGGATGCTGCGCTCGTTCGGGTACGTCGCGAAGGTCTCGTTGCAGCCTTCGACCATCTGCTTCTGTTCTGCCAGCCCCAGCATAGGCAGCTCGCCAATCACCGCGTCAGCATTCTCCACCAGCGCCTGCAGCAGGTTGGCAAAGTAGCCAGCCAGGCGGCCAATGGTCTCGTCGCGCCACAGCGCACGGTCGTGGCTGTATTGCATCGACAGCGTCGTGCCCAGCTCCACCACCAGCGTCAGCGGGTAGTGGGTCTGTTCCTGCACGGCCACGTCGCCAAAGCGCAGGCCAGCGGGCGCGCCCTGTTGCAGCGCTGCGGCCACCGGGTAGTTCTCGAACACCAAGATGCTGTCGAACAAGGCGTCACCGCCCTGCCCCGCCCAGCGCTGCACGTCGTACAGCGGCGTGTGCTCGAACTCGCGCACGGCCAGGTTGCCGGCCTGTACCTGGCCGATCCACTCGGCCACGGTCTGCTCGGCACGCGGTGCGCCGATCACCGGCACGGTGTTGATGAACAGGCCGATCTGTTCCTCTACCCCCGGCAGGTCTGCCGGGCGGCCGGCGACCGTGGCGCCGAAGCATACGCTGGCCTGGCCCGTGCAGCGCTGCAACAGCAGCAGCCAGGCCGATTGCACCAGGGTATTGACCGTGACCCGGTTGGCCCGAGCGAAGGCTTCGATGCGTGCGGTCTGCTCAGGGTCGAAGGCCAGGCGGTGGTTGCCTTGGCCGCTACCGCGCGAGCCTGCACTGCCGGCGATGGCCTGGGCCAGACGGGTCGGCTCGTCCAGGGCCGCAAGCTGGGCCTTCCAGAAGGCTTCGGCAAGCGCCGCGTCCTGGCCCTGCAGCCAGGCGATGTAGTCGCGGTAGTGGCTGGCCTGCGCTTGCGGTGCCAGGCCGGCATAGCGCTGCAGCACTTCACCCAGCAGGCGCGAGGTGCTCCAGCCATCCATGAGGATGTGGTGGTTGGTGTAGATCAGGTGGTGGCGGGTATCGCCCGTGCGCACCAGTACCAGGCGCAGCAGCGGCGCGGCAGACAGGTCGAAGCCGTGCTGGCGCTCACCTTCGGCCAGGGCCTGCAGTGCCTGCTCCAGTGCCGGCTGGCCACGCCAGTCGTGCTCGCTGCACGGCAGTTCGACGGCCTTGCGTACCACCTGCACGGCCTGCCCAAGTTCGCCTTGCAGGATGAAACCGCTGCGCAGGATGTCGTGGGCGTCGAGCGTGGCCTGCCAGGCCTGCCGGAAACGCTGCACATCCAGCCCGTCCACATCCACGCGCAGCTGGTTGATGTAGTTGCCGGCCTGCTGGTCGTAGAGGGTGTGGAACAGCATGCCCTGCTGCATCGGTGACAGCGGGTACACGTCGGCAATCTGCCCCGCCGCCAGCGGCAAGCTGTCCAGTTGCGCCTGGGTCAGCGCGGCCAGCGGGAAGTCCGACGGTGTCACGCCCAGATGGCGGCCATCGCAGCAGTGCTCGACAAGCTCTGCCAAGGCCTGCTCGTAGGCCTGGGCCAGGCTTTCGATGGTCGCCGGGTGGTGAACGTCTGCACTGTAGGTCCACTCCAGGAACAGCTCGCCGCCATACACTTGACCGGTGATGCCAAGCCAGTTGCCCAGCGGTGCGCCGGCACACTGGGTACGGCCTGCGCTTTCCCCGCCTGGGGTGAACAGGGCGCCGGCCTCGGCATCGAAGTTGGCATCGAACTGGCCCAGGTAGTTGAAGGTGACACGGGCCTGGGCAGCACGCTCAAGCTGGTCACGCACCTCGGCATCGCCGAGGTAGCGCAACAGGCCGTAGCCGAGGCCTTTGTCCGGCACCGCGCGCAGTTGCTCCTTGATCGCCTTGATCGACTGGCCAAGGTCGTGGCCGGGGGTGAGGCGCACCGGGAACAGGCTGGTGAACCAGCCCACGGTGCGGCTGAGTTCGAGGTCGTCGAACAGGTCTTCGCGACCATGGCCCTCCAGCTGGACCAGCACGTTGTCCTGCGCACTCCACTGGCACAGGGTGCGCGCCAGCGCGGTCAGCAGCAGGTCGTTGACCTGCGTGCGGTAGGCCGCCGGGGCCTGCCTCAGCAGCCTGGCGGTGCGCGCGGCATCCAGGCGGGTGGTGGCGGTGCGGGCATGGCTGTTGGCCAGGCTGCCCTGCGGGTTGTCGCGTGGCAGTTCGGCGTGCTCGCCAGCCAAGGCCTGCAGCCAGTAGTCGCGCTGTGCCTGCAGCGCCGGGCTGCTGGCATGGCTGGCCAGGCGCTCGGCCCAGGCCTGCACCGAGGTGGTCTTGCCCGGCAGGTTCACGGCCTGGCCGGCCAGCAGCTGCTGGTAGGCCGTTTGCAGGTCTTCGAGCAGCACGCGCCATGACACGCCATCGACCACCAGGTGATGGATTACCAGCAGCAGGCGCTGTTGGCCATCGGCAAACTCGAACAGTTCGCCACGCAGCAGCGGCCCGTGCTCCAGGTTCAGGCTGGCCTGCACCTGGTCGCCGGCAGCGTCCAGTTCACTCAGGGCATCGAGGTTGCGCTGTTGCAGCAGTGGTGCGTTGCCCAATGGCTGGAAGCGCGCCTGCCATTGCCCGGCGCCACGGGTAAAGCGCAGGCGCAGGGCGTCGTGCTGTGCGACCACGGCGCGCAGCGCGGCCTCCAGCTGCGGCATCTGCACCGGGCTGGTTGGTTTGAGCAGTAGCGACTGGTTCCAGTGCGCCGGTTGGGCGATGTGCATCTCGAAAAACCGCGCCTGGGCTGGCAACAACCCAACCTCGCCGCTGAGGCTGGCGCCCTCGGCTGCCGCAGCAGGCGCTGGCTTGGCCTCGATGCGCTTGGCCACCTGCGCCAGCTGGGCGATGGTCTGTTGTTCGAACAGTTGCCTGGGGCTGATGCGGATGCCCTGCCGCTTGGCCCGGGCGATGATCTGCAGGCTGAGGATCGAGTCGCCGCCCAGTTCGAAGAAGTTGTCACTGCTACCGACCCGCTCCAGCTTGAGCACATCGGCCCACACTGCCGCCAGCGTTTCCTCGATATCACCCTGCGGCGCGACATAGCCACGGCTGACTGCACCGGGTACCGGCAACGCACGCTTGTCGAGCTTGCCGTTGGCGGTCAGCGGCAGGCGTTCGAGCAATACGATCTGCGCCGGCACCATGTAGTCTGGCAAGCGTGCCAGCAGCAGCGCCTGCAACTGCTCGACGGTCACCCCAGCTGCGGCGACCACGTAGGCCACCAGCTGCAGGCGCTCGGCGTCACCCTCCAGCGGCGAGGCCAGGACCACGGCCTCGCTGACAGCGGGCAGGCCAGCCAGCACCCGGCCGATTTCGCCGGGTTCCACGCGGTAGCCGCGGATCTTCACTTGGTCATCGGCACGGCCGATGAACTCGATCAGGCCCTCGGCCGTCAGCCGTGCGTGGTCGCCGGTGCGGTACAGACGGGCACCGCCCTCGGCCGGTACGAAGCGCTCGGCGGTCAGCGCCGGCTGGCCCAGATACCCTTGGGCGACGCCCTGCCCGCCCAGGTACAGCTCACCGGTCACCTGCGCCGCCAGTGGGTTGAGGTAAGCGTCCAGCAGCTGGGCGCAGGCGTTGCCCAGCGGGCGCCCGACCGGCACCGTGCGGCAGCCTGGCAATGGCTGGCCCGGCTCGAAGGTAAGCACGCCGACGGTGGTTTCGGTCGGGCCGTAGTGGTTGATCACCCGGCAGCCCGGGCGCAGCGCGCGAACCTTTTCCAGCAGGCCCCAGCTGCACGCCTCGCCGCCGAGGATCAACGCTTCGGCCGGCAGCACGTCGGCAGCGCGATCCGCTTGCAGCAAGCCTTGCAGATGGCTCGGCACCAGTTTCAGCACGCCGACCTGATGCTGCGCCATGTAGCTGGCGAAGCCGTCCGGGTCGAACGCCAGTTCCTGCGGCAGCAGGTGCAGCAGGCGGCCTGAGGCCAGGGCACCGAACAGTACGGTGTGGCCCAGGTCGGCGGCGGTGGTGGAGACCATCGCCATGCTCGCTGCAGCCGGCAACTGCAGGCGCTCGAGCACCGCCTGGGTGTAGCTGGCCAGGGCCCCATGGCTGACCACCACGGCCTTGGGCTGCCCGGTCGAGCCCGAGGTGTAGATCAGGTAGGCTGGCTGCTCGGCAGCTATGGCCAGTGCTACCGGCTGGTCGCTGCAGGCTGCCCATTGGGCAGGGTCGCAAGCGACGGCCTGTATGCCATCAAGGCTGGCGAAACGCTGCTCGCCTGGTTCGTGCAACAGCACGGCAGCGCCACTGTCGGCGAGCAGTTGCTGCAAGCGCTCCTGGGGCTGCTGGGGGTCCAGCGGCAAATAGGCGGCGCCGGTCTTGAGCACCGCCAGCAAGGCACTGACCCACTCGATGGAGCGCGGCAGGCACAAGGCAACGATGCTGCCGCTACCGACACCGCGCTGGCGCAGGTAATCGGCCAGGCGGTTGGACGCCGCCTCCAGCCCGGCCTGGGTCATGAACCGTTCACCGGCGCGCACACCGCCATGAGCCTGGCCTCGCGCCATGGCCTGGCGCCACAGGGCAAGCACATCGCCGTGTGGGTAAGCCTGCGTGGGCGCCGGGGTCAGCGCCGGCAGTTCCGGGCTATCGACAATTGCCCGCTGCAGGTCGCCGGTCAGTGCATCCAGCACCCGCCGCAGCGAACCGGCGATGCGTTCGATGGTGGCCTGTTCGAACAGCTCGGTGGCATAGGTGAAGTAACCTTCGATGCCGTCGGCCTTGTCGGAAAAATCGAATGCCAGGTCAAAGCGGGCATCGCCATCGTTCCGCGCGAAACCTTCCACCTCCAGCGTACCCAGGCGCTTGCGCCCGGTGTCGCGGGCGGCCACGTGCTGGTTGATCTTGAACTGGAACAGCGGGTTGTGGGCCAGGTTGCGCTCCGGCAGCAAGGCATCGACCAGCTGCTCGAACGGCAACTCCTGATGCGACTGGGCTGCGCCGATCACCGCCTGTACCTGGTCGAGCAAGGCGGCGAAGGTGGCGCGCTCATCCACTTGCACGCGCAGCACCTGGGTATTGATGAAGAAGCCGATCAGGCCCTCCAGCTCCTTGCGGTTGCGCCCGGCGTTAGGTGCGCCGATGCGGATGTCGGCCTGGCCACTGTAGCGCGACAGCACCACCGCCATGGCCGCCAGCACCAGCACGAACACGGTGTAGCCGCCTTTGCGCGCCTGGCTGCGCAGGGCTTCGGCCTGCGCGCCCGGGATGTCCACGCGCAACACTGCCCCGCGCTGGCTGGGCGTGGGCGGGCGCTCGAAGTCCAGCGGCAGGCTCAGCAGCGGCTGCTCGTCGCCCAGTTGCGCCTGCCAGTAGGCCAGTTGGCGCTGGGCCTCACCGGCTTCGAGCCAGGCGCGCTGCCAGATGGCGTAGTCGGCGTACTGGATCGGCAAGTCTGGCAACTGCGCCTGGCGGCCCTCGGCCAGGGCGCTGTACAGCTGGATGAACTCCTGCACCAGCACATCGCTGGACCAACCGTCGGCAATGATGTGGTGCATGCTCAGTGCCAGCACATGGTGCTCAGCCGCCACGCGCAGCAGGGTCACCCGCAGCAGCGGGCCGGCCTGCAGGTCGAAGGGCTGCTTGAGGGCAGCGTCCACGGCCTCGCTCAGCGACGCTTCGTCGGGCGGCGCGGCGAATTCCACCCACTCGATCGGCAGCGGGCAGTGCTCGAGGATGTCCTGGTAGAACTCACCCTCCTGCGCGGCAAAGCGCGTGCGCAGCGACTCGTGGCGCTGCACCAGCGCATCCAGCGCCTGTTGCAGCAGCGCCGGGTCCAGCGCGCCTTTCAGGCGGACGGCCAGCGGCACGTTGTAGGCCGGGCTGTCGGGCTCCAGCTGCCAGAGGAACAACAGGCGCTGTTGGGCGTATGACAGCGGAATGCGCGCCAGGCCCTGGCGCGCCGGCACGATGGGCAGCAGGCGGAAGCTCTGCCCGCTGGCCTGCATCTGCGCCAGGATCTGCTGGCGTTGCTCCACGGAAAGGCCAACGAAACGTTGGGCGATGCGTTGTGCTGCAGTGAATTCCATGTCAGGCCTCGGAGAATGCGTTCATCATGTGTTCGATATCGCTCAGGCCGTCGTCAGTCAGCGACAGGCCCTGCTCGTCCAGTGCCTGGGCGAACGCGCGCAACTCGGGGTGGGTGAAGATCAGTTGCAGGGGCATGTCCAGCCCCAGCTCCAGGTTGATCCGCGATACCACCTGGGCAGCCAGCAACGAGTGGCCGCCCAGTTCGAAGAAGTTGTCGCTCAGGCCAACCCGGTCAACGTTCAGCAATTGCGCCCAGAGGCTCGCCAGTTGCTGTTGCCGCTCGGTCTGCGGCGCCTCGTAGGCGTGTTGCGACTGGCCCAGGTCAGGCAGGGGCAGCGCCTTGCGGTCGAGCTTGCCGCTGGGGGTCAACGGCATGTCCGCCAGGGTCACCAGGCAGGCCGGGACCATGTAGTGCGGCAGGCTGGCCCTGAGGTGCTGCTGCAACGCCAGGCGCAGGTCACCGTCGTCGCCCTCGACCGGCACGGCATAGGCACACAGCTGCTTGCCGCCGGGCAGGTCGAGGGCCACGACGGTGGCTTCGCGCACGCCCGGGTGCGCCCGCAGGCACTGCTCGATCTCGCCCAGTTCGATCCGGAAACCACGCACCTTCACCTGATGATCGACGCGGCCGCGATAACCCAGCTGGCCGTTCTCGTCGTAGTAGCCGAGGTCGCCGGTGCGGTACAGACGGCCGCCGCCCAGCGGGTCGAACGGGTCGGGGATGAAGCGCTCGGCGGTGAGCGACGGCCGCTGGTAGTAACCGCGCGCCAGGCAGCCGGCACCGCCAATGAACAACTCGCCAGGCACGCCGGTCGGGGTGGGTGCCAGCCCCTCGTCCAGGGCATACAGGGTGCGGCCCGGCAAGGCGCGGCCAATGGGTACACCGCCCTGGCTGATCTGCGGCGCAGTCATCTGCGAACAGTCATAGGTGGTGGCGACCACGCTGGCTTCGGTCGGGCCGTAGGTGTTCAGTAGGCGCACTGCTGGCGGGCCATCGGCCAGCCAGGCACGCAAGGCGTCTTCCGGTACCGCTTCGCCGCCGACATGGATCTGCTTCAACCGCCCATAGGCCTCGGGGCTGCGGCGCTCCAGGGCCAGCAGACGCCAGTAGGCAGCCGGCAGGTCAGCCACGGTCACGCCGTAGCGGTTGATCTCAGCCAGCAAGGTGGCCGTGTCCCAGACCCGCGCGTCGCGCAGGACCACGCAGGCGCCTTGGGCCAGCGGTGGGAAGAATTGCTCGATGAACCCGTCGAAGCTGAAGGTGGCGAACTGCAGCACGCGGTCGTCCGGGCCCAGGCGCGAATACTGCGCAGCCACCTGGCAGAACAGCGCCAGCGCGTGATGCTCGATGGCCACGCCCTTGGGCAGGCCGGTAGAGCCGGAGGTATAGATCAGGTAGGCCAGGTTGTGCGGCGCAGCCAGGTTGGCCAGCGGCTCGGCCGGCCAAGCCTGCAGCCACTCGCTACCGGGCTCCAGCAGCACGCAGGGCAGCTGCCTGCCCGCTTGCAGGCGCTCACGCGAGGCCGCGTCGGCCAGCAGCAGGCCGACGCCGCTGTCTTCGATCATCCAGGCCAGGCGCTCGTGCGGGTAATCCGGGTCCAGCGGCACGTAGGCACCGCCCGCCTTGTGGATGGCGATCAACGCCAGGGCCATGCCCAGGCCACGTTCGACAGCCACGCCCACCAGGCGCTCCGGCCCCACGCCCAAGGCCCGCAGGCGGTGCGCCAGCTGGTTGCTGCGGCGGTCCAGTTCGGCGTAAGACAGTTGCTGATCGGCGCAGATCAGCGCTGGCGCATCGGGCCGTGCCCGCGCCTGGCGCTGCAGCAGCTGGTGCGCGCACAGGCCGCTGGCGGCCTGGGGTGGCGGGTTCCAGCCGTAGACCAGTTGCTGGCGCTCGGCAGCACCGAGCAAGCCCAGTTCACCGATGCAGCGCTGTGGCTCGGCGCAAATGGCCTCCAGCAGCGCCAGCCAGTGCCCGGCCATGCGTTCGATGCGTGGTGCGTCGAACAGGTCGGTCGAGTAGTTGAACGATGCCGTCACCCCGTCCGATCGCTCCAGGGTGTTGAGCGAGATATCGTACTGCGCGCCCGGCTCCGGCAGGTCCACTTCCTTGACCTGCAACCCGTGCAATGCATCGCTGGCCACTTGCTCGCCGAGGTCGCGCAAGTGGTTGTAGAGCACCTGGAAGAACGGGTTCACGCCCTGCTCGCGCTCCGGGTACAGCGCCTCGGCCACTTCGAGGAAAGGCACGTCCTTGTTGGCCTGGGCCTGCAAGGTGGTTTCCTTGATCGCCGCCAGCAGCTGGGCGAACGGCTGGCTGCCATCGACGTCGACGCGGGCCACTACCACGTTGATGAAGAAGCCGATCAGGCCTTCCAGCTCCACGCGGTTGCGATTGGTGACCGGCACGCCGATGTTGAGCGTGCCCTTGCGGCTGTAGCGCGCCAGCACAATGGCATAGGCCGCCAGGAACACATGGAACAGCGTGGCATTGGCGGCCAGGGCCAATGCCCGCAAACGCTCGCTGAGGGCCTGCGGCAGGCGCACGTCGAAGCGGCTGCCACGGTAGCTCCTGGCCTGTGGGCGAACGCGGTCGGCCGGCAGTTCGAGCACCTCGAAGTCGTCTTCCAGCTGCGCCTTCCAGTAGTCGATCTGCGCCTGCATCTGCCCTTCGGCCAGCCATTTGCGCTGCCAGGCAGCGAAGTCGGCGTACTGCACCGGCAACGGTTCGGGGGTGTGCAGCTGGCCGCTGGCGGCGGCGTTGTAGGCGGCGGCGAACTCGCGCACCAGCAGGCTCATCGACCAGCCGTCGGAGACGATATGGTGCAGGGTCAGCGACAACAGGTGCTCCTGCTCATGCACCTTGAACAGGCGCGCACGCAGCAGCGGGCCACTCGCCAGGTCGAACGGCACGAAGGCCTCGGCTTCCAGCTTGCGTAGCTGCGCGGCCTGGTCCTGGCCGCCGAGGTCTTCGAAACCGATCAGCACCGAGGCCGCTGGCAGGATGCGTTGCCAGGGCAGGCCTTCGGCTTCCACGAACACCGTACGCAGCGCTTCGTGGCGGGCCACCAGGGCGTCCAGCGCTGCCTGCAGCGCCGCACGGTCGAGGTTGCCCTGCATGCGCACCGCCATCGGCGTGTTGTAGGCCAGGCTGTGCGGGTTGAGTTTCCAGAACAGCCACTGGCGATGCTGCGAGCGGGACACCGGCAGTGGTTGCCGGCGGTCGAGGATTTCGATGTCCAGGCCGGCGCCCTGTTCAGCCTCGGCCACCGCCTGGGCGAAGCGTTGCAGGTCGACAGTGTCGAACAAGCTGCGCAACGGAATATCCCGCCCCAGCTGCTTGCGTACCCGCGACACGGCCTGGGTGGCCAGCAACGAGTGCCCGCCGAGGGCGAAGAAGTTATCGCCCAGGCCTACCTGCGGCACGTGCAGCACCTCGGCCCAGATCTGCGCCAGCTGTATCTGCAGCGCGGTCTGCGGGGCCTGGTAGGCCTTCAGGCTGACGCCCGGCTCCGGCAGCGCCTTGACGTCGATCTTGCCATTGGCGGTGACCGGCAGGTGCTCCAGCACCAGCAGCTGGCTCGGCACCATGTGCTCGGGCAACAGGCCTGCAAGGGTGGTTCGGATGGCGTCCTGCCAGGCCAGGCTGTCGGTCGGTGGCTGGCTGGGCACCAGCCAGGCGGCCAGCTGCAGGTGCGGCGCCTGGCCATGGACGCGGACCAGGGCGTTGGCGACGCCGTCGAGTGCGCGCAACTGGTGTTCGATTTCGCCCAGCTCCACGCGGTAGCCACGGATCTTCACCTGGCCATCCATGCGCCCGGCAAATTGCAGCTCGCGGCCCTGGCGCACCCAGTCACCGCTGCGGTACAGGCGCTGGCCATGGTTGCCGTTCGGGTCGGGGACGAATCGTTCGGCGGTGAGTGCGGGGCGGTTCAGGTAACCCCGGGCCAGGCCGGCACCACCAATGTACAGCTCGCCCTTGGCCTTGGCCGGCAGCGGCTGCAGGCAAGGGTCGAGCAGCGCAACGCGGGTGTTGGCCAGCGGTTGACCGAGGCTGGCTTGCCCGTTCAGTTCGGCCACCAGGACACCGACGGTGGTCTCGGTCGGGCCGTAGTGGTTGAACACGCTGAGCGCCGGCGCCAGCTCGCGAACCTTGGCCAGCAGGCCCGGGCCGCAGGCTTCGCCGCCGAGTACCAGGCACTGCACCGGCAACGCCGAACGGCCAGCCGCCAGCATCGCCTCCAGGTGCGACGGCACGATCTTCAGCGCATCCACCTGATGCTCGGCCAGGTAGGCAGCGAAGCCTTCGGCATCCAGTACTTGCTCGCGTGACAGCAAATGCAGGGTATGGCCGCCGCACAGGGCGCCGAACAGCATGGTGTGGCCAAGGTCCGCGGCCGGGGTCGAGACCTGCGCCATGCTGCGGATACGCGCGACCGGCAGGCGCGCGCCGATGCCATCGACATAGTTGGCCAGGGCCGCGTGGCTGATCGCCACGCCCTTGGGCTGGCCGGTGGTACCGGAGGTGTAGATGACATAGGCGAGGTTGCCCGGGGCCGGGGCGACACGGGTACCCCCGCCGCTGGCGGATTGCGCCCAGTCCAGGCGCTGCACCGCGCTGGGAAGTTGCGCCTGCCAGTCACCAGGCGCCAGCAGCAGCTGCGTGCCACTGTCGGTGAGCAGGTAGGCCAGGCGCTCGGCGGGTTGCCCGGGCTCCAGCGGCAGATAGGCGCCACCGGCCTTGAGCACACCGAGGATACTGGCGAGCATGCCGACGCTGCGGTCAGCCAGTACGCCGACCAGCGTGTCCGGGCCGACCCCGGCCTCGACCAAGCGGTTGGCGATGGCCTCGGCGCGGCTGTCGAGTTCGGCGAAGTTGGCCTGCTCGCCCGCGGCCATTACCGCCTGGCGTTCGGGGTGACGGCTGGCGGCGGCGGCAAAGCGCTGGTGGACCAGCAGGGTTTCGCCAGCCCGCACAGGTGCGTCAATGGCAGCGGCCAGGCCGGGCAACGGCAGCTCGCCGACGGCGCCAACCGCTTCGTCAGCCAGGGCCTGCAGCAGGGCCAGCCACTGTTCGCCGAGGGTGGCAATGGTGGCCGCATCGAGCACATCGGTGGCATAGGTGAACGCGGCATGGAGTTGCCCCGCTCGCTCGTGCGTATCCAGCGCCAGGTCGAAGCGAGCGCTGTGCCTGGCCAGCGCGATCGGCGCCAGGCTCAGGCCGCTGCGGGTTTCGATGGCCTGCACATCGGCCACCTGCGCCTGGTGGTTGAACAGCACGCGGAACAGCGGGCTGTCGCTGCTGCGCGGCAGGTCCAGGGCCTCCACCAGCTGTTCGAACGGCAGGTCCTGGTGGCTTTGTGCGCCCACCGCAGTTTCGCGCACGCGCTGCAGCAGGCCGGCAATGTCCAGCAATGGGTCGATCTCGGTGTGCAGCACCTGGGTATTGATGAAGCAGCCGATCAGCCCCTGGCTTTCCGCTCGGTTGCGGTTGGCGATGGGCACGCCGACGCGGATCGCCGATTGGCCGCTGTAGCGCTGCAGCAGCAGCTTGAAGGCGGCCAGCAAGGTCATGAACAGGGTGACGTTGTGCTTGCGTGCCAGGCCGCGCAGGCGCTCGGCGACGTCGGCGGCGATGATGAACTCGTGGCGCGCACCGCGGTAACTGGGCCGGCCCTGGCGGCTGCGGTCCAGTGGCAGCTCCAGCGGCGTATGGTCGTCGCCCAGGTGCGCCCGCCAGTAGGCCAGCTGGCGTTCCTGCTCGCCGGCCTGCAGCCAGCTGCGCTGCCACAGGGCGTAATCGCGGTACTGGATCGGCAGCGGTTGCAGGGCGGCATCGGTGCCGGCCACGGCGGCGTCGTAGAGGCGCAGGAATTCTTCGATCAGCACATTCATCGACCAGCCATCGGCGACGATGTGGTGCAGGGTCAGCAGCAGGACGTGTTCCTGAGCAGCCAGTTGCAGCAGGCGCACGCGCAGCAGCGGGCCGCTGGCCAGGTCAAACGGGGCCATGGCTTCGGCTTCGGCGATGGTCTCGATGGCGGCCTGGCGGGCGTCCTCGTCCAGCTCGACCAGGGCATCCTGGCGCAGCTGCAGCGGGGCAGCCACGGCGTCCACCTGCTGGCGTACGTCATCGCCGTCGGCGACGAAGCGGGTGCGCAGGGTTTCGTGGCGGGCCACCAGGGCATCGAAGGCCTGCTGCAGGGCCGCCAGCTCCAGGGGGCCGTGCAGGCGCACGGCCAGCGGCAGGTTGTAGGCCGCACCCTGCGGGTCGAGCTGCCAGAGGAACCACATGCGCCGCTGGGCGTACGACAGCTGGTCACGCTCGGCTACCTCGACGCCGGGTGCGATCGGCAGCACGGAGAAGTCCATGCCCTCGCCCTGCAGTGCCTTGAGGAACAGGCGGCGCTTGTCGGGAGCGAGCGCGATGAAGCGGCGGGCGAGCTGGAGGGTTTGATCAGCATTCATGTCGAGCGGTGTCCTGGCAGTCGAGCGGTAACTGTCAGACGAAGGCATGGGGGGCTGATTTAGGGGCGGCGGGTGATCGTCTTGAGGGGTGTGGCGCCAGGGCGATCGAGCGCCGCCCGCGCGGCGCATCGCCGGTGCAACCCACAGGGACACCACAGCTATCGAGGCTTGCGCACTACCTGTGGGAGCGGGCATGCCCGCGAAGAGGCCGGCATTGCCATCAATAAAATCACGTAGTCCAAATCGCTATTTCTTGTAGGACCCTTCCTAAACCCCTTCCACCCCGAAAATACCCGTCTACAGCCTGCTAGGTTCCTGGCTTCCACCTTAAAAGAGGCGAGCCATGAGCATGCGCATGAACATCTTCGGCCGATACCAAGGCCTGGACGGCGACGAAACCAGCACAGGCGCGATCTGCATTGCCAGCCAGGCCAGGGGCCGCGTGCATGGCCGCAACTGGCTGCTTCAAGGCGACCCGACCACACCCTGCCCGCTATGTGGACAAGCGGGCACCATTGTCGAGGGCGAAGCCCGCTGGCGGCAGGATGGTATTCCCACGGCTCTCATTAAGCACAAACCTGAAGGCGACTGTTTTGAACAAACACCTCAACCTTGGCAACTATGAAAGCCTACGGCGGGACTTGGGAATCTCATCGAGAAGCTTGGTGCACCATTGGAGTAAAGCTGGCGCCCCAGGACATATCCCTGGCTACTCGACACACTTAGACAAGCTGGCCAAAATGGCTAAATACTTGAAGCACGGCGGGCGTATCGGTATTGCTGTTGGCGGAGTTGGCTCAGCAATAAAAGTCTCCGAAGTGTGCCAGGCTGGCAATACAAAGGCCTGTGAAAAAGTCCGAGTTACTGAAGCGGGAAATTTTTCTGGCAGCTTAGCCGGGGGATGGTTTGGCGCAAAGATGGGAGGAAAGGCCGCAACCCAAGTTTGTTGGAGAGCAGGTTCTGCGAGTTTGGTATGCGGAATAGTCATCACTGGCGGAGGAGCATTGGCGGGAAGTCTTGCAGGCATGAAAGGCGGTGAAAAAATCGGCGAAATAATTTTCGAGGTTTTTCAAGATGATTGATCATCTCGACATCAAGCTAAAACTATTTTTAGTCGCTACCCCTTTCTGCCTCTGCCTAACCGCACTCGCGATGGATCTTCATATCGCATGCTCTCGTCAATATGAAGTAATGACCGCAGCACTCCACCGAAGCCCATGCCTCTCATATTCCGTCAGACTTTGGGGAGAGAAAAGTGTACGTTCACGAATGCTGGTAACGTTCATGATAGCGGGTGCTATCACATTGCCAAATTCCAGCATTCGAAAAGGCTCGCTTGATGCCCGGGATTTTGAGCAGTTCCCTAAACCTCTGAAAGCCAAAATAACTGTCGCATCATGGCTTAATACCGTCGGATTTAGCTGGTTAATCATAAACTACTTCACAATATAACCATAACAGCGTTTCGAGATTTTCAAAATGATTGAGCATCTTGACGTAAAACTAAGGCTATTTTTGTTAGGCACTCCTATCTGCCTCGCCTTAATCGGGCTTCTATCTGACCTGCACATCGCCTGCTCTCGTCAATATAAAGAAATGACCTCAGCACTCCAACGGAGCGCGTGCCTGCCATTTGCGACCAGCATGTGGGGAGAGAAAAAAATAGGCTCTAGGATTCTAGTTATTTCTGTAATCGCTAGCGCCATTGGGTCCCCCGCCTCAAGCATTCGCAGCGGGCTATTGGATGAGCAAGACCATTTACAATTCCCTGCGAAGTTAAGAAGAAAAATTCTTATTGCATCATCGCTAAACACCATTGGCATCGCTTGGATAGCCATCTATTACCTGATGAAACTGCTAGGCTGAGAAACAAAACATGGCACCGCCTGCGCCGGTGTTCGCGGGCACGCCCGCTCCCACAGGAGTTGTGCATAGCCTGAGGCCTTCTGCATGACTTGAGGCATACGCAACCCCTGTAGGAGCGGCTTTAGCCGCGAAAGGGCCAGCCCAGCCAATACAAAGATCAGCGCATCAAACCCAACTCGGCATCATCCAGCAGCGCCTTGGCCATAGCTGCAAAGTAATGCGAAGCCCAGAGCATCTGCTGGTCGCCATCCATCAAACCGGTCAGTGAAAAGTCGCGTGCATAGCCCATTAGCTCCGAGGCTTGCTCCCGGGCGCTGCGACAGGGGATGCCCTCGGCGATACGGAACAGTGGATGGGTTTGGCCTTCGCCTTGGTAGAAGTAGGTAACGCCGGGGGTGGTTTTGGTTTCGTCGGTCATGATTTCGGCACCATTGTCATATGTGCCACCCGTCCGTTTCCACACATAGGGGTGACAGCTGCACACGGGGTGGAAAACCAGGCATGGTGCGAACCTGGTAGGCCTGAAGGCCTCCCGTGTACAGCTGTCATAACGACTCGCACCATACTGTCTTGCCAGGTTTCCACACCCGATCACTGAACCGTCAGCGACGGGCAAAGCCTAGAGCGCGGGATTTGCAGGAACAATCAGACGCGTGTCGACAGGGCTCGTAGGGTATTTCTCAGGGGGTGGAGTTACCAGTCCCGAAGCGTAGGAAGAGTCTGGGATTGTTGTAGGTTGCTGTGGCCATGTCTTGGGAATGCATCTGGGCTGACAGGTGTTCGCCATGACAGGTTCGGCGCCTGTGAGATCGAGCGCCGCGCGGGCGGCGCTCGATCTCACAGACACCACACCTCTCAAGGCAGGCACATGGCAGCCCTCACGCCCTAATCAGCCCAACACCTCCCTATACCCCTGCGCCATCGCCACCACCACCTTGCGCTTGCCGGTAAACGGCGCCCGCGCATGCGCCGCGAGCATGTTGTCGAGCATCAGCACATCGTTTTCCAACCAAGGGAAGCTGATGGTGCAGTCATCCAGCACCCCGCGCACCTCATCGAGCAAGGAATCCTCGATGGCCGTACCGTCGCCGTAGTACACGTTACGCGGCAGGTCCTCTTCCTCGACGATGTCCATCAACGACTCGCGCACTTCTGGCTGCAGGTTCGACACATGGAACAGGTGCGCCTGGTTGAACCACACGTCCTCCCCGGTCAGCGGATGCCGCGCCACCACCTGGCAGCGCTGGCGGGTGCGCAATTCGCCGTCGTCCTTCCAGATGCACTCGATGGCATGCGCCCGGCAATAGGCCTCGACCTGGCGCGGGTCTTCCGTGTTGAACACCTGCGACCACTCCACATCCAGGCCGTTGCCGTAGTTGCGCACGTACATCAGCCCCTTCTCCACCAGCCGCTCACGAATCCGCGCCGGCATGCGCCGGTACACCTCGCGGCTGTCGGCAATCGGCGTCTCGCCTCCAGTCTCGGCGGGGATCACGCTGTAGAACCAGATCTTCATCGGCCATTCCAGGGTATACGCCTGCTCGTTGTGCAGGGGAATGCGCTGGTGCGCCGGGTATTCGGTGGAGGTGTACACGCCCTGGGTCACGTTGCTGCGCGGGGTAGAGCCGAACTCGTAGTTGAGCAGCGGGTGGCCAAAGGCCACGGCGAACTGGCGGAAGGCTTCGGCGCCCGCCACCTCGAAGCCGCGGAACAGGATGCCGCCGGCCTGCAGCAGGTGGCGGTCCACCAGCGGCTGCAGCTCGGCAAACGCTTCCAGCAGGTCGATGCCCGGTTCCGGCGCGCGCACCAGCAACGGCAGGTTGCCGCGCGCGGCGTCCAGGGGTTCGATCGCGAAGCTCAGCAGTTCACTCATGTCCGGTCACCTCAAATCAGGGCCGCGTTGGCGGCGAAATCGGGATGTGCGCCATGGCAGCGCCTGACTAGATGAACGAGCGGCCCTGCGGGAAATTCACCGCCGCCGCAGCCGCAGGTAAAGCCAGGGCGCGCCGGTTCGTCTGAACGATGTGCACCCTTTATCGCCCAGGAACCGTACATGACTCGCCAGCTCCTGTTTCTCACCCTGCTCGCTGCTGCGCCGACCGCCTGGTCGGCGCAACGATGCGCCGTGGAAATCCATGGCACCGACCAGATGACATTCGACAAGCCCGCCATCAGCGTGCCGGCGGCCTGCAGCGCGTTCACGGTCACCCTCACCCACCCTGGCGCCATGCCGAAGAACGTGATGGGCCACAACTGGGTGCTGAGCACCCAGGCCGACATGCAGGGCGTACTCGACGATGGTCAGAAGGCCGGCGAGGTGCACGACTACATCCAGCCCGGCGACCCCCGGGTGATCGCCCACACCCGCCTGATCGGCGGCGGCGAGCAGGACAGCGTCACCTTCGATACCAAGCTGCTGAAAGCCGGTACCGCCTACAGCTTCTACTGCTCGTTCCCGTTCCACAGCACCCTGATGAAGGGCACCCTGACCCTCGGCAGCTGACCGAGCCCCACTCCACCAGCGAGATCACGCTTCATGAAAACCTCTTCCCCCGGGGCTATCCGCGAACTGCTGGGCCTGCTCCAACCCTACCGCACGGCGGTGCTCGCCTCGGTGTTGCTGGGCATGCTCGGCGGCCTGGCAGTGACCGCCCTGCTGGCCACCGTCAACCAGGGCCTGCATGCACCGGGCGGCATGAGCCAGGGCCTGCTCCTGGCCTTCGCCGGCCTGTGCCTGCTGGCCCTGGTCAGCAGCGTGGCCGCTGACAGCGGCACCAATTACGTCGGCCAAAAGGTCATCGCCCGGCTGCGCAAGGACCTCGGCGCCAAGGTGCTGTCGGCCCCCATCGAGCAGATCGAGCGCTACCGCAGCCACCGCCTGATCCCGGTGCTGACCCGCGACGTCGATACCATCAGCGACTTCGCCTTCGCCTTCGCCCCGCTGGCCATCTCGCTCACCACCGTGTCCGGCTGCCTGGCCTACCTGGCGTGGCTGTCGTGGCCGATATTCCTCATTACCCTGGCGGCGATCGGCATCGGTAGCGGCGTGCAGTACATCGCCCGGCAAAAAGGCGTGGCCGGCTTCAACGCCGCGCGCGATGCCGAAGACAACCTGCAGAAGCACTATTCGGCCATCGCCGAAGGCGCCAAGGAGCTGCGCATCGACCGCCGCCGCCGCCACGCCATGCTGACCCGCAACATCCAGGGCACCGCCGACTTCATCGCCAGCACGCATATCCGCGCCATCAACATTTTCGTCGTGGCCAAGAGCCTGGGTTCGATGCTGTTCTTCGTGGTCATCGGCCTGACCCTGGCCTTGCAATCGCTGTGGCCCAGCAACGACCCGGCGGTGATGAGCGGCTTCGTGCTGGTGCTGTTGTACATGAAAGGCCCACTGGAAACCTTGATCAGTAACCTGCCGATCCTCGGCCGTGCCCAGGTGGCGTTCCGCCGTATTGCCGACCTGGCCGAGCGCTTCTCGTCGCCCGAGCCCCACCTGCTGCTGGAGCCATCGGCCGAACGCAGCGCCCCACCCAGCGCCCACCTGGAGCTGCACAACGTCGAGTACAGCTACCCCGCGGTGGACGGCCACGAACCGTTCCGCGTAGGGCCGGTGAACCTGAGCATCGAGCCGGGCGAGATCCTGTTCATCGTCGGCGAGAACGGCTGCGGCAAGACCACCCTGATCAAGCTGCTGCTGGGCCTGTACACCCCGCAGCGCGGCGAAGTGCGCCTGAATGGCAAGGCCGTCGGCCCGCAGGGGCTGGACGACTATCGCCAACTGTTCACCACGGTGTTCGCCGACTACTACCTGTTCGACGACCTGCCCGAGCACGAACACAGCCTGCCCGGCGATGCCACGCGCTACCTGGAACGGCTGGAAATCGCCCACAAGGTCAGCGTGCGCGACGGCGCTTTCACTACCACCGACCTGTCGACCGGGCAGCGCAAGCGCCTGGCACTGGTCAACGCCTGGCTGGGCGGGCGACCGGTGCTGGTGTTCGACGAATGGGCGGCGGACCAGGACCCGACCTTCCGCCGGGTGTTCTACACCGAGCTTCTGCCGGACCTGAAGCGTTTGGGCAAGACCATCATCGTGATTTCGCATGATGACCGGTACTTCGATACGGCGGACAAGGTGGTGCACCTTAGCCGGGGGAAGGTAGTCGAGGCATTGGAGCCGGCTTGATACGGCAAAGGGGGGCTGCGCCCCCCTCATCAACCACAATCCATAATCGCTCTATAGTCGGTCTATAATTCCCTGTAAACACCGAAACAGAGCGGTTTCCTGAGAGGACACCGGGGGCGTTTTGCGCCCCCTGTCGCGACACAAGGCCGCTCCCACAGGAGTACGCGATCACCTGTGGGAGCGGCCTTGTGTCGCGATGGGCGGCAAGGCAGCCCCAACAGGCAGAATCAGAACAACCAGCGATACAGCAGATAGGCCACCAGCACCGCCAGCACCGGCCGCAACACGCGGTAGGCCTTGGGGTTGGCGCGCTTGAACTGCTTCACCTGGGCGCTGATGCGGTTACTGAAGCGCTTGCTCCAGGCATAGGCTTGGTTGATCCCGCCCACACGCTCGTCGTCGGTGTTCTGCGGTGCGGTAGCACGGCCGAGGAAGGCGCTGACCTTGCGGTTGATGCGGGTCATCAAGGGGCTGCTCAGCGGGCGTTCGATGTCGCAGAACAGGATCACCCGGGTGACGTCGGTCTCGTTCTTCACCCAATGCACGTAGGTTTCGTCGAACATCACATCCTCGCCATCACGCCAGGCGTACTCCTCGCCATCGACGTAGATACGGCAGGCGTCGGAGTTGGGCGTGGACAGCCCCAGGTGGTAGCGCAAGGAACCGGCGAACGGGTCGCGGTGCGGGTTCAGGTGGCTGCCACCGGGCAGCAGGGCAAACATCGCGCCCTTGACGTTGGGGATGCTGCTGACCAGCTCGACAGTACGCGGGCAAAGGGTTTCAGCCGAGGGCAGCGGCTTGTCGTACCACTTCAGGTAGAAGCGCTTCCAGCCTTTCTTGAAGAACGAACCGAAACCGGCGTCGTTATCCTTTTCGGCGGCGCGGATATAGCCCTCGTCGAACAGGCGCATGGCCTCTTCGCGGATTTCCTGCCAGTTGTCCTTGAGCACATCCAGTTCGGGGAAGCGCTGGCGATCCAGGTATGGCTTGGACGGCACACCGGAAAACAGGTACATCAGGCTGTTATAGGGGGCGAACAGCGCCGAATGGTTGACGAACTGGCGCAACACCGGCAGGCGAGCCTTGCCGCGCAGGTGCACGAACAACACACTGCCGAAAAACACCAGCAAGACACCCGCCTTGGCTGCAAAGGAAAAGGTCATGCTTTCACTCCTTGAGGACGAGACAGCGCCAGGGGCCCTGCACTCCTGTAAATCATCCTGCCATCATAAACCGCTGCCGCCGGTGTAAAAACAACCTGGGCGGCAACTCATTGATGAAGATTTTGCAATGAACCCGGCCAGGGAACGTTGCGCCGGGTCAGCGACAGGCCATTTACTGCTGGTTTTCCTGCTCGCTGAACATGTCGGCGAACAACATGCTGGACAGGTAACGCTCACCGGAGTCGGGCAAAATCACGACGATGGTCTTGCCCTGCATTTCCGGTTTTTCGGCCAGGCGCACGGCCGCCGCCATCGCCGCACCACAGGAAATACCGCAGAGGATGCCCTCTTCCTGCATCAGGCGGATAGCCATGGCCTTGGCTTCCTCATCGGTCACCGTCATCACCTGGTCGACCATCGACAGGTCAAGGTTCTTCGGCACGAAGCCGGCGCCGATGCCCTGGATCTTGTGCGGGCTGGGCTTGAGCTCCTCGCCGGCCAGGGTCTGGGTAATCAGCGGCGAGGCCAGGGGTTCCACGGCCACCGAAGTGATCGCCTTGCCCTGGGTCTGCTTGATGTAGCGCGACACGCCAGTGATGGTACCGCCAGTGCCCACGCCGGCCACCAGCACATCCACCGCGCCATCGGTATCGTTCCAGATTTCCGGGCCGGTGGTCTTCTCGTGGATCGCCGGGTTGGCCGGGTTTTCGAACTGGCCGGGCAGGAAGTACTGGGCCGGGTCGGAGGCGACGATTTCGTTGGCCTTCTCGATGGCGCCCTTCATGCCCTTGGCCGGGTCGGTCAGCACCAGCTCGGCGCCCAGCGCTTTCAGCACCTTGCGCCGCTCCAGGCTCATCGAGGCGGGCATGGTCAGCATCAGCTTGTAGCCACGGGCAGCAGCGACGAAGGCCAGGCCGATGCCGGTATTGCCCGAGGTGGGCTCGACGATGGTCATGCCCGGCTTGAGCTTGCCGCTGCTTTCGGCGTCCCAGACCATGTTCGCACCGATGCGGCATTTGACCGAGTAACCCGGGTTGCGCCCTTCGATCTTGGCCAGGATGGTCACGCCGCGCGGGGCGATGCGGTTGATCTGCACCAACGGCGTGTTGCCGATGGAATGGGCGTTGTCGGCAAAGATACGGCTCATGGCAGGGGTCCTTGACAGGAAAACGAGCGGGAAAGACCTCAAGGGTAAGCCCGGGCCGGTAACCCGTAAAGCCTGTTCGAACTCAGCGAGCCGCGTTGCGGTCAACCGCACATGCTGCCGTGGAGACACTCCGATGAGAGCCCGTTATCGCTGGCCGTTGTTCGGCCTGGCCAGCCTGATCGCGCTGTTGCTGGCGCTGCACCTGGCCCTGCCCTACCTGGTGCGCGACTACCTCAACGACAAACTGGCCGACATGGGCGACTACCGTGGCCAGGTGGCCGACGTCGACCTGGCCTGGTGGCGTGGTGCCTACCAGATCAACGGGTTGAAGATCGTCAAGACCACCGGCAATGTGCCGGTGCCGTTCCTCGACGCCCCGCTGATCGACCTGTCGGTGAGCTGGCACGCCCTGTGGTACGACCGTGCAGTGGTGGCCGAAGTGGTGTTCGACCGGCCCGAGCTGAACTTCGTCGACGGCGGCAACCAGCAGAACTCGCAGACCGGCCAGGGCACCGACTGGCGCCAGCAACTGGAAAAACTGCTGCCGATCACCCTCAACGAGGTACGCATCGACGATGGCGTGCTGACCTTCCGCAATTTCAATTCGAAGCCGCCGGTCAACCTCAAGGCCACCCAGCTGAACGCCAGTATCCGCAACCTCACCAACATCCGCGACGAACAAGGCCGACGCGACGCCAGTTTCGATGGCACGGCGCTGATGGTGGGCGATGCCAAGGTGGAAAGCCGCGCCACGTTCGACCCGTTCAGCAATTTCGACGACTTCGAGTTCCGCCTGCGCGCCACCGGTATCGAGCTGCGCAAGCTCAATGATTTTGCCAGTGCCTACGGCAAGTTCGACTTCAATGCCGGGCACGGCGACGTGGTGATAGAGGCCGAGGCCACCAATGGCCGCTTGAATGGCTACATCAAGCCGCTGCTGCGCGATGTGGATGTGTTCGACTGGCAGCAGGATGTCGAAGAAAAGGACAAAGGCTTCTTCCGCTCGGTCTGGGAGGCATTGGTGGGCGCGACCGAGACGGTATTGAAAAACCAGCCGAAGAACCAGTTCGCGACCCGCGTGGAATTGAGTGGCAGCGTACGCAAGCAGGACATCAGCGCCTTCGAGGCGTTCCTGCAGATCCTGCGCAACGGGTTTATCCAGGCATTCAATGCGCGCTATGAGCGTGACGCGCCGGATTCTGACCGAGGCTGAAGTGACGGGGCATTCAGGGACTGAATAGTCGGTCTGCGTTTCCAGTCGGCGAACCCCGCGTTATAGTCGGTGACAAATCGAAAACAGGTATTGGGCTTTTCGCGGGCACGCCCGCTCCCACAGGTAGCCCACAGCTCCGCAAGGTTGTGCAATGCCTGTGGGAGCGGGCGCGCCCGCGAAGAGGCCCTGACAGGCATACGGCAGAGGACAGACCCCATGAAGTTCGAAGGCACCCGCGACTACGTCGCCACAGACGACCTGAAACTGGCGGTAAACGCGGCCATCACCCTCGAACGCCCCTTGCTGGTCAAGGGCGAACCCGGCACCGGCAAGACCATGCTTGCCGAGCAGCTGGCCGCCTCGTTCGGCGCACGGCTGATCACCTGGCACATCAAGTCCACCACCAAGGCCCACCAGGGCCTGTACGAGTACGATGCGGTCAGCCGCCTGCGCGACTCGCAGCTGGGCGTGGACAAGGTCCACGACGTGCGCAACTACCTGAAGAAAGGCAAGCTCTGGGAAGCGTTCGAGGCCGAAGAGCGGGTGATCCTGCTGATCGATGAAATCGACAAGGCCGACATCGAGTTCCCCAACGACCTGCTGCAGGAACTCGACAAGATGGAGTTCTACGTCTACGAAATCGACGAGACCATCAAGGCGAAACAGCGCCCGATCATCATCATCACCTCCAACAACGAGAAGGAACTGCCGGACGCCTTCCTGCGCCGTTGCTTCTTCCACTACATCGCCTTCCCCGACCGCACCACCCTGCAGCAGATCGTCGACGTGCACTACCCCAACATCAGCCAGGCGCTGGTCAGCGAAGCGCTGGATGTGTTCTTCGACGTGCGCAAGGTGCCAGGCCTGAAGAAAAAACCGTCCACCTCCGAGCTGGTCGACTGGCTCAAGCTGCTGATGGCCGACAATATCGGTGAAGCGGTACTGCGCGAACGCGACCCGACCAAGGCCATCCCGCCGCTGGCCGGGGCCCTGGTGAAGAACGAGCAGGACGTACAGCTGCTCGAACGCCTGGCCTTCATGAGCCGGCGCGGCAACCGCTGACAGGAGCCGGGCCATGCTGCTCAACCTGTTCAATGAAATGCGCGCGGCCAAGGTGCCGGTGTCGGTGCGCGAACTGCTCGACCTGCACCAGGCCCTGCAGCAGCACGTGGTGTTCGCCGACATGGACGCGTTCTACTACCTCGCCCGCGCCATCCTGGTAAAGGACGAACGCCACTTCGACAAGTTCGACCGGGCCTTCGCGGCCTACTTCAAGGGCCTGGAGAACCTCGACCGGCACATCGAGGCGCTGATCCCCGACGATTGGCTGCGCAAGGAGTTCGAGCGTTCGCTGAGCGACGAGGAGCGCGCGCAGATCCAGTCGCTGGGTGGCCTGGACAAGCTGATCGAGGAGTTCAAGAAGCGCCTCGAAGAGCAGAAGGAACGCCACGCTGGCGGCAACAAGTGGATCGGCACCGGCGGCACCAGCCCGTTCGGCTCGGGCGGTTTCAACCCCGAGGGCATCCGCGTGGGCGAGGCCGGCAAGCGCCAGGGCAAGGCGGTGAAGGTGTGGGACCAGCGCGAGTACAAGAACCTTGACGACCGGGTCGAGCTGGGTACGCGCAACATCAAGCTGGCGTTGCGCCGGTTGCGCAAGTTCGCCCGCGAAGGCGCCGCCGAGGAGCTGGACATCGACGGCACCATCGACCACACCGCACGCGATGCCGGGCTGCTGAACATTCAGATGCGCCCCGAGCGGCGCAACACGGTCAAGCTGCTGTTGCTGTTCGACATCGGCGGTTCGATGGATGCCCACATCAAGGTTTGCGAAGAGCTGTTCTCGGCGTGCAAGACCGAGTTCAAGCACCTGGAGTACTACTACTTCCACAACTTCGTGTACGAGTCGGTGTGGAAGAACAACCTGCGCCGCACCTCGGAGCGGTATTCCACCTTCGACCTGCTGCACAAGTACGGCGATGACTACAAGGTGGTGTTCGTCGGCGACGCGGCCATGGCGCCCTACGAGATCACCCAGCCAGGTGGCAGCGTCGAGCACTGGAACGAGGAAGCCGGCTACGTGTGGATGCAGCGCTTCATGGAGAAATTCCGCAAGATCATCTGGATCAACCCGTACCCGAAGCAAGCCTGGGACTACACCGCATCGACCCATCTGGTGCGTGACCTGATCGAAGACAAGATGTACCCGCTGACCTTGCAGGGGTTGGAGGAAGGCATGCGTTACCTGTCCAAGTGATGTTGGCTGTAGCGGCCTCTTCGCGGGCGCGCCCGCTCCCACAGGGATGTGCGCCAAGCCCGAGGCCTGCGCCGAACCTGTGGGAGCGGGCATGCCCGCGAAAGGGCCAGCAGCCTTATCGCCAACGGCCCAGGTATGCCTGCTGCTCCCGCCAGGCCTCGTCCTGCACCACCGCCCTGAAGTGCACCGCTGCTCCCGGCATGCACTGTGCCAGCTGTGCCAGCGCCAGCGGCGTCAACGCCCCCAGCCGCGGATAGCCGCCAATGGTCTGCCGGTCATTGAGCAACACGATCGGCTGCCCGTCCGGCGGCACCTGCACCGCGCCCAGCGGGATGCCCTCGGAAATCATCGGCGCCCCCTGATGGACCAGCTGCGGCCCCAGCAGGCGAATGCCCATGCGGTCGGCGCGGCTGTCCAGCGTCCACGCGCGATTGAACGCCTCGAACAGGCTGGTACCGCTGAACTCGCCAATCTGCGCGCCCATCACCAGGTCGAGCACTGGCTTTCGCGGGTATTGCGGCCGCAGCGCTGGCGGCACCTCGCGCAGCGTCGTTGCGCTACCGGCGAAGGTCAGCAACTGGCCCTTGCCAAGCGCAGCCCCGCAGCCATCGATGCCGCCCAGTGCTTCGCGCACCACCGTGGCACAACTGCCCAGCACATCCTCGCCCAGGAACCCGCCCGGTGCAGCCAGGTAGGTCCGCACGCCCTGCTTTGGTTGTTTCAGGGTCAACCGCTGCCCCTTGCTCAACATAAAGCTGCGCCAGGGTGCCAGCGGCTGATCATCGACCTGCGCATCCAGGTCGGCACCGGCCAGGGCCAGCACGCAATCTTGCTCGGCGACCACACAGAAACCACCCAGCGCCACCTCGACCACCGGCGCCGCCAACGGGTTGCCCAGCAGCCAGTTGGCCCAGTACATCGCCACCCAGTCCAGCGCCCCGCCCTGGGTCACGCCCAGGTGGCGCACGCCGAAACGCCCGGCATCCTGCAACTGGCACAGCGGCGTACTGGCCTCGATCTGCAATTGCTTCATCCTTGCGCCTCCACATCACCGCCCAACGCCACGAACTCACTGCGCGAAACCGGCACGAAGCGCACCCGGTCGCCGGGTTGCAGCAGGCTGTAGCCCTCGCGCTCGCGGTCGAACAGACGCACCGGGGTACGCCCGATCAGGTTCCAACCACCTGGCGACAGCGCCGGATAGGCCGCCGTCTGGCGCTCGGCAATGCCGACACTGCCGGCCGCCACGCGCTTGCGCGGGGTACTCAGGCGCGGGCTGGCCAGGCATTCGTCGACCAGGCCCATGAAGCCGAAACCAGGGGCGAACCCCAGGGCGAACACCGGGTACTCACGCGCGCTGTGCAAACGGATCACCTCGGCTTCACTCAAGCCGCTGCGGGCCGCCAGCAGCGGCAGTTCCGGGCCGACGCTGGCGTCGTACCACACCGGGATCTCATGGCGGCGCCCCGCGCTGCCCGTGTCTGGCTGCACGCCTTCCAGCGCAGCAAGGATCAGCGCCCGCGCCGCCCCCGGTGGCAGGTCGAACTGCACCATCAGCGTGGTGTAGGACGGCACCAGGTCCAGCAGGTGCTCGCCGAACGCCGCGCGCAAGCGCTGGCTGGCGGCGAGCAGCCAGGGCATGTTGGCCTCGTCGATCCGTTCGAACAGGCGCACCATCAGGCTGTCGACGGCCACCACTTCGATCCGCGGGTTCATGGCGACTCCAGCGCTTCAAGGGCCTGGCGAATCTGCCGTACCGCCGCCACCGAGCTGTCGTTGTCGCCGTGCACGCAGAGGGTGCTGGCCTCCAGTTGCAGCGCGCTGCCGTCGTCGGCCACCAGCGTTTCGCCACGGGCAAGACGCACCGCCTGCGCCACCACCAATGCCGGGTCGTGGTGCACCGCACCGTGCAGGCGCCGCGACACCAGGTGGCCGCTGGCGGTGTAGGCACGGTCGGCGAACGCCTCGAACCACAATGGCACGCCAATTTCATCGCCCAGCGCCTGGGCCGCACGATTGTCGGCGGTGGCCATCAGCATCAGCGGCAGGTCATCACCGTAGGCCGCCACGGCCTCCAGCACGCTGCGCAGCTTGAGCGGGTCGGCCATCATGTCGTTGTACAGCGCACCATGGGGTTTCACATAGGCCACGCGGCCACCCTGCACCTTGCAGATACCGTCCAGCGCACCGATCTGGTAATGCAGCAGGTCGCGGATTTCCTCCGCGCTGCAGGCCAGGGAACGGCGACCGAAGCCGACCAGGTCGGGGTAGGCCGGGTGTGCGCCAACGGTGACCCCATGCTCCAGCGCCAGGGCCACGGTGCGGCGCATGATGCCAGGGTCGCCGGCGTGGTAGCCGCAGGCGATGTTGGCGCAATCGATAAACGGCATGACCTCGGCATCCAGGCCCATGCGCCAGCTGCCGAAACTCTCGCCCATGTCGCAGTTGAGTAGCAGGCGTTTCACCGCTCGGCCTCCCATGTGGTTGTTCATATGCCTACCTTACCGCGCCTGCAGCTGTTTGCCGCGGGTTTCCGGCAGGCTCAGCGCCGCCAGGATCACCACGCCGTAGGACACCGCGGAGAACACGCCGATGCCCAGGCCCAGCGGCACCTTCTGGCCGAGCACGCCGATCAGCAGCGGGAACAGCGCCGCCACGACCTTGCCGATGTTGTAGCAGAAGCCCTGCCCCGAACCGCGGATGCGCGTGGGGAACAGCTCGGTGAGGAACGCGCCCATGCCGCTGAAGATGCCCGAGGCGAAGAAGCCCAGCGGCAACCCCAGCCACAGCATCACGCCATCGCTGACCGGCATTTGCGTGTACAGCAGCACGATGACGAACGAGCCTACGGCGAACAGGATGAAGTTCTTCTTGCGCCCGAGCAGGTCGGACAAGTACGCGCTGACCACGTAACCGATGTAGGAACCGACAATGACCATGGCCAGGTAGCCACCGGTGCCCAGCACGCTCAGCCCGCGTTCGCTCTTGAGGAACGTCGGCAGCCACGAGGTGATGGCGTAGTAGCCGCCCAGCGCACCGGTGGTCAGCAGCGACGCGCGCACGGTGGTCCAGAGCATGCCCGGGGCGAAGATCTCGTAGAAGCGCGACGGCGCCTCGGCGTCTTGCACGGCCTTGGCCTCGCGATACACCTCGGGGTCCTTGACCAGGCGGCGCACGAAGATCACGAAGATCGCCGGCACCAGGCCCAACAGGAACAGCGCACGCCAGGCCTGCTCTGCCGGCAGCCAGGAAAACAGCAGCGCATAGAGAATGGCGGTGAGGCCCCAGCCCAGCGCCCAGCCGGACTGCACCATGCCCACCGCCTTGCCACGGTCCTGGGCACGGATCACCTCGCCGATCAGCACCGCGCCGGCGGTCCATTCGCCGCCGAAGCCAAAGCCCATCAGGGTGCGGGCGATCAGCAGCTGCTGGTAGTTCTGGGCGAAGCCGCAGAGGAAGGTGAAGAAGGCGAACCACAACACGGTCAGTTGCAGGGTGCGCACCCGGCCGATGCGGTCGGAGAGGATCCCGGCAATCCAGCCGCCGGCGGCCGAAGCGATCAGCGTGCTGGTGTGGATCAGCCCGGCCTCGGTGGTGCTGATGCCCCACAGCATGATCAGGGTGGGGATGACGAAGCTGAGCATCTGCGTGTCCATGCCATCCAGGCCATAGCCGATCTTGCAGCTCCAGAAGGTGCGTCGTTGCTGGGAATCGATGTCGCGGTACCAGGCGAATGGCCCGGTCGATGAGGAGGGACTGACCTGCTGCTGCACGCCGGTGGGGTTCATGGTTGCCTCGGCTTGTTGGTATTGTTTTACGGGCGACACAGGGTCGCGGCCTGGGCATCATTGTTCAGAGGCCGCGCCAACTGCGTCCAACGAGAAAAACCGCCGGTCTGGAACAAGAAAAACTGATCATGAACCTTCGCTTCCTCGAAACCTTCGTCTGGGTTGCCCGGCTCAAGAGCTTCCGCCTGACTGCGGAAAAGCTGTTCACCACCCAGGCCTCGGTGTCCAGCCGCATCGCTGCTCTGGAGGCCGACCTGGGGGTGAAGCTGCTGCTGCGCGACTCACGCGGGGTCAGCCTGACCCCAGAGGGCAGCAAGGTGCTGGAGTATGCCGAGCGCATGCTGGAAACCGCCAAGGCCATGAAGCAGTCACTGGACAGCGACCGGGCCAAGGTCGGGCGCATCCGCATCGGGGTGATGGACACGGTGATCCATACCTGGATGAGCGCGCTGGTGGCCGAGCTGAGCGAACGCTACCCGCAGGTGGAGATCGAACTGGTGGCCGACACCGCACTGAATCTGCGCGAGCAGTTGCAGAAGGGCTTTCTCGACGTGATCCTGCAGACCGACCTGGTGCGCGAGCAATCGATCCGCAGCCTCGACCTGGCGCGCTACCCGATGGGCTGGATCGTGGCGGCAGGCTCGCTGCAGCAGCGCGCCTATGCCTCGCTGGCCGAACTGGGGCGTGAGCGCATCATCACCTTCTCGAAGAACTCCCGGCCGCACCAGGAGGTGCTCAGCCTGCTGCAAGCTGCAGGTGCCGAAACGCCGCGGTTGAACTGCGTGAACTCGGTGGCGGCGATTACCCGCTTGCTGCGCGACGGCTTTGGCATTGGCGCGTTGCCACCGGCGCTGGTGGATGCCGAGTTGAGCCGTGGCGAGCTGGTGTTGCTGCGGGGACTGCAACCACCGCCGAGCCTGGAGCTGGTGGTGGCCTGGCAGACCGGAGTGGCGTTGGTGGATGAAGTGGTCGGGGTGTGCCGGCAGGTGCTGGAGCGATATGCGCGGGATGTGGGTGGGCAGCGCATAGTATTGGTCTGACTGATTGGCTTTGTCTGTGCCGGCCCTTTCGCGGGCTTGCCCGCTCCCACAAGTACTGCACAGTTCTCAAGGCCTGTGATGATCCTGTGGGAGCGGGCAAGCCCGCGAAAGGGCCGGCACAGACACAGCGGAGTCAGCGCCAGCTCTCTTTCACCGCCCTGCGCCGCCCACCCAGGATCACCCAGCCAATCGCCAGCAACAGGCTTTCGACCACGAAGGCCAGCACAAACCCTGCGCCGACGCCCCAGCCAACCGCCTCGGGCACCAGCAGGATCTGGTAGCTGTAGCCATTGAGGGTTTCTTCGCGCAACTGCGGGTCGGCCTGCACCAGCACGTGCCAGGTACGTTCGGCCCATGAACCTTGCAATGCCTGCCATTCGTTTTCCAGCAGTTCGTTACGGATCATCAGGCTTTCGATGCTGTTGGCGTCACTCAGGAATACCGGGTCGTCACTGCTGCGGTAGTGCCGCAACAGCGCCTGCAAGTCACCGTTGAAGAAGCGCTCGGCCGTCTGCCGGAAGCCATCCAGCGCCTCGCGCGACTCGAACAGGTGCGCCTCGACCCGCTGGCTGTAATCCTTGACCAGCCCCGGGACCTGAATGCCGGCCAGCAGGCCGAAGGTGAACAGCAGCAACCGCAGGTAACTTCTGAACATGCAGCGTCCTTAGCTCTGGCCGTGCGCCACGCATTCGCCGTGCCGCCACAAGGCCCATTGTCCCGGCGCGTAGCGCTGCCAGGTCTCGTTCTCGGTCAGGGCCTCGGTAGCGATGACCGTGACCACGTCGTTAGGGGTGGTTTCGGTGTGAAAATCGACGATCAGGTCGACATCCTTCAACCGCGCGGCACCAAAGGGTGCGCGCCGCGTGATGTGCACCAGCTTGGTCGAGCAGAAGCAGAACAACCAGTCGCCGTCGCTGAGCATGCAATTGAACACGCCAAGCGCCCGGTAGCCGGCACACGCTTCGACCAGCACCGGCAGCAGCTGTTCAACCGCAACCGGCTCAGGGAAGGTACTGCGAATGCGGTTGAGCAGGTCACAGAAGGCCGCTTCGCTGTCGGTGTCGCCCACGGGCCGGTAGAAACCGGCCTGGCCCTTGAAGTCACCCAACTGGCCATTGTGCGCGAAGCACCAGTTGCGGCCCCACATTTCGCGCACGAAGGGGTGGGTGTTGGCCAGGCATACCTTGCCGACGTTGGCCTGGCGAATGTGGCCGATGACCACTTCGCTCTTGATCGGGTAGCGCTGCACCAGGTTGGCCACTTCCGACTCGCTGCTGGCGGCCGGGTCCTGGAACAGGCGCAGGCCACGCCCTTCGTAGAAGCCGATGCCCCAGCCGTCGCGGTGCGGGCCGGTGCGGCCACCGCGCTGCATCAGGCCGGTGAAGCTGAAAACGATATCGGTGGGAACGTTGGCACTCATGCCCAGCAGTTCGCACATAGGCGGTTCTCCGCTTACAGACGGGGCTCGACCCGGCCACCGCCACGCAGGGCGGCAGGGCGTGGGTCGTCAAGGTAGCGGTCGCGGCGCTCGGCGGCCAACGGCGCCTGGGCCGCGAGTGCGTCATCTTCGGCAACCTGGCGCTGGGCCGCGGCCTCGGCCTGGGCGCGGCGCTCGCGGGCGCGCTTTTCCAGCGGCCAGCGCAGCGCCACGAAGAGGAAGTAGAGGCTGAAGGCGAACATGCCGTACATGGCAAAGTCCGACACCGCACGCCAGGCGTTGTTGCCGACCTTGAAGGCGATATCCAGCGCGGTGATGGCGATGGCCGGGGCGAAGCTGTCCTTGGCCGGGTCGACGATGGTCGGGGTCAGCAGCAGGACCGCCAGCACCACCCGCAACGGTTCGCGCAGCCAGCGCCACATCCAGCCGGTGAGTTTGAAGCCCACCAGCAGGCAGCCCAGGGCGGCCACCGCGTATAGGCCCCAGGCCAGGGTGTAGTCGTTCTCGGTCATGGTGTTCGTGCAAGCCAGGCAAAGAGATGCCTATGATAAACACTTTTCCGGGCGCAGACAGCGTCTCCCTGTCCCCAGCCAAGAGTTCCCCGATGCCGAACAAGCCTCAGCCACCCATCGCCCATGCCGACAACGCCACCGACCCCTATGCCTGGCTGCAACAGCGCGACAGCCCCGAGGTGCTGGCTTACCTGCAAGCCGAAAACGCCTATCAGGAAGCCTGCCTGGCCGACCAGGCAGTGCTGCGCGAGCAATTGTTCGAAGAGATCAAGGGCCGCATCCTGGAAACCGACCTGTCGCTGCCGACCCCCTGGGGCCCCTACCTCTACTACACCCGCACCACCGCCGGCGACGAGTACCCGCGCCACTACCGCTGCCCGCGCCCGGCCGACGACTCCAACACCGTCGATGAAAGCCAGGAGCAACTGCTGCTCGACCCCAATGCCCTGGCCAATGGCGGCTTCCTGTCACTGGGCGCGTTCAACGTCAGCCCCGACCACCGCCTGCTGGCCTACAGCCTCGACACCAGCGGCGATGAAATCTTCACCCTGTACGTCAAGGACCTGGCCAGTGGCAACGTCACCACCCTGCCCTTCGACGACTGTGACGGTAGCCTGACCTGGGCCAACGACAGCCAGACGCTGTTGTTTGCCGAACTGGACGACACCCACCGGCCTTGGCGCCTGCGCCGCCACACCTTGGGCAGCGAGGGTGCGCAGACCGTGTTCGAGGAGCCCGACGGGCGTTTCTTCCTGCACTGCTACCGCACCAGCTCCGAGCGCCAGCTGGTGCTGCTGCTCAACAGCAAGACCACCAGTGAAGCCTGGGTACTGGATGCCGAAACGCCGCTCGCGCCCTTCACCTGCCTGGCGCCGCGGGTCGAAGGCCACGAGTACTTCCCCGACCATGGCCAGCTCGACGGCCAGTGGCGCTGGTTCATCCGCACCAACCAGGACGGCATCAACTTCGCCCTGTACCACGCGCCGGCCACACCGGTGCCAAGCCGCGCGCAATGGCAGGTGCTGGTGCCGCACCGCGACGCGATCATGCTCGAAGGCCTCAGCCTGAATGCCACGGCACTGACCCTGAGCCTGCGCGAAGGCGGCCTGCCGATCATCGAGGTACGCCCCCAGGGCCTGCCGGCCTACCGTGTCGAGCTGCCCGATGCGGCCTACAGCCTGTACGTGCAGGACAGCCTGGAGTTCGCCAGCCCGCGCCTGCGCCTGCGCTACGAAGCCCTCAACCGCCCGGCCCAGGTGCGCCAGCTGGAACTGGCCACTGGCGCCCAGGTGGTGCTCAAGCAAACCCCGGTACTGGGGCCGTTCGACGCCGATGACTATGTCAGCGAGCGCCTGTGGGCCACGGCGGCGGATGGCACGCAGGTGCCGATCAGCCTGGTACGCCGGCGCCAGGACCTGGGCCAGACCGTGCCACTGTACCTGTATGGCTACGGCGCCTATGGCGAAAGCCTCGACCCGTGGTTCTCGCATGCGCGCCTGAGCCTGCTGCAGCGCGGTGTGGCCTTCGCCATTGCCCACGTGCGCGGCGGTGGCGAGCTGGGCGAAGCCTGGTACCGCGCCGGCAAGCAGGAGCACAAGCACAACACCTTTGGCGACTTCATCGCCTGTGCCGAGCACCTGATCGCCGAGGGCGTGACCGCCGCCGATCGCCTGGCCATCAGCGGCGGCAGCGCCGGTGGCCTGCTGATGGGCTCGGTGCTCAATCTGCGCCCCGAGCTGTTCCGTTGTGCCGTTGCCGAAGTGCCTTTCGTCGACGTGCTCAACACCATGCTCGACCCCGAGCTGCCGTTGACCGTGACCGAGTACGACGAATGGGGCAACCCTGCAGAGCCAGAGGTGTACGAGCGGATCAAGGCCTACGCGCCGTATGAGAACGTGAAGGCGCAGGCCTACCCGGCGATGCTGGTGGTGGCGGGCTACAACGACAGCCGCGTGCAGTACTGGGAAGCGGCCAAGTGGGTGGCGCGGCTACGCACGCACAAGACCGACAGCAACCTGCTGCTGCTCAAGACCGAGATGGGGGCCGGGCACGGCGGGATGAGCGGGCGCTACCAGGGGCTGAAGGATGTGGCCCTTGAGTATGCGTTCGTGTTCGGCGAGCTGGGTGTGGCGTAAAACCCAGGGTTGAGCGCCCGCGCCGATCCCTGTGGGAGCGGGCATGCCCGCGAAGAACTCAACGCGGTGGCTGGCACCGGCTTCGCCGCTGTTCGCGGGCACGCCCGCTCCCACAGGATCCGGTGCAGGCTGATTTTATTTAATCATCATCCACCGCCGGCTTCGGCGGCGCCTGCCGCAACCCCGGCAGGGGCTGGTCCTTCGGCGGCCCGGGTACCGGCATGGGCGGCAACAAGGGTGCCCCCGGCTGGCTGTCGTAGGCCTTGGGTGGCGTACTCGGGGTAATCTGCGGGTATGGCGTGGGCGTTGGAGTACCTGGCGCACCGGGCACCGGCGTGGTCAACCGGGGTGGCGTGCTGGCAGCTTCGGCCACAGGCAGGCCAGCCAGCACCAATACGGCAAGGATCGTGCGAAACATCAGCAACCTCCTGTCGGGAACCTTCCTACAGGCTACGCCGATATTCCGGTTTTCGCCTGTCCGCCAGCCGTGCAAGCGCGCTAGACTCAGGGGCATAACCGTCATTTGCCTGACCAGAACGAAGGAAACACCATGAGCTCCACCTCTTCCGCCGCCGCTACTGCGCGTCTGGACCGAATCCTGGCCGATGCCAAGCGTGACAAGGAAATGGGCTACCGCGACAAGGCCCTGAAAATGTACCCGCACGTGTGCGGCCGCTGCGCCCGCGAATTCTCCGGCAAGCGCCTGAGCGAACTGACCGTGCACCACCGCGACCACAACCACGACAACAACCCGCAGGACGGCTCCAACTGGGAGCTGCTGTGCCTGTATTGCCACGACAACGAGCATTCGCGCTACACCGACCAGCAGTACTTCAGCGAAGGCTCCACCAGCACCCCCAGCATCGCCAAGGCCACCCACAACCCGTTCGCCGGGTTGGCAGGCATGCTGAAGAAGGACTGACCATCGATTCGCCCCCCGCTGCTACCGGGCAGCCCGTATAATCGCGCTTTTTTGCGAAGGGCCCCGGTACGTGGCAAACAAACGATACAGCTGCATCGGCCTGTTCAACCCCAAATCGGCGGAAAACGTCGGTTCGGTCATGCGCGCCGCGGGTTGCTACGGTGTCAACTCGGTGTTCTATACCGGCAAACGCTACGAGCGCGCCCGTGACTTCGTCACCGATACCAAGCGCGTGCACTATGACATCCCGCTGATCGGCATCGACGACCTGCAACGCATCATCCCGCTGGGCTGCACGCCGGTGGCGGTGGAGCTGGTGGAAGGCGCCCGTCCGCTGCCCGATTACACCCACCCTGACCGGGCCATCTACATTTTCGGGCCGGAAGATGGCTCGCTGAGCGAGGATGTGCGGGGCTGGTGTGAAGAGACCATCTACATTCCGACCGAAGGTTGCATGAACCTGGCGGCGACAGTGAATGTGGTGCTGTATGACCGCATGGCCAAGGGGCTGAATACCCGTTCGGGGCCCAGGTTCAAATAACCGACTGAACGATGGCGGTGGCCGGCGGGTCAGCTGCTTACATGTCAGACGGAGGCCTCGCCATGCTGGATATTCATTCGCCTGCAACCTCGCAGGAGCACAACGTTCATGGGCTTGAGCGCGCCAGCTCGCTGGCGGGCGGCGCCTTGATGGTCAGCAAGGGGCTGCGCCACGGCGGCCTGGTCGGCTTGTTGCAGGTTGCCGTGGGCGGCCTGGCGCTGGCGCGCGGCTTCACCGGGCACTGCGCGACCAAGGCCTGGTGGCAGCGGCACCGCCAGGAATATCACCGTTTGCGCTCGGACATCGAGCGCAGTGCCTCTGAACTGCAGGCCTTGAAGGCCAGTGCCGAGGCGGCGACGCGCGGGGTGACGGTGACCGGGAAGGACCCGTTGGCTGGCAGTTGATCCTGCACTGCCTGTATTGGCCCTTTCGCGGGCGCGCCCGCTCCCACAGGTAGTGGATTGCCCCTGAGCCCTGCGCGGTCCTGTGGGAGCGGGCATGCCCGCAAAAGGGCCAACACAGGCAATGGAGAGGCCTAGCGCAACACCTTGCTCTGCAACACCTCCGACTGCCGCCCCAGCACGTTCTCGCTGATCTGCACAAAGTCTTCGGTGCTCACGCTTGGCAGGCGCATCAGCCCGCGCACCACATCGTCGAGCGAGCGCCTGGCCTGGGTGTGGATGCGAATTTCCGTGTCCAGCGCCTGCAGCAGCATTACCCCGCGCGCCACCTGCGCCGGGCTCGCATGCTTGCCCTTGAGGTGGGTGACCTTGGCGCCCTGCTTGCTCAAACGCGCCTGCCAGGCCTGGTAGCGGTCATCGCTTATCCCGCCCGAGCGACGCAGCAGCTCGCTGGCGTAGAAGTCGGTCAGGCTTTCCACCAGCCAGTCGTTGCCGTCACGGCCATGGACCTGCGCAAACAGTTGCACCACTTCGCGCAGCAACGGGCTGCTGCCATTCTCGCTGACCATCGGCCGGCCACTGTGCAGGTACACCGACCCGTGCGCGGCAGCCGCCCCGCGCCACATGCCGTCACGGGCGCCGACCAGCAGCAGCTTTGCCGGGTTACGCGGGAACAGCGCCTGCAATTGCGGCCAGACGAAGGTGAGCAAGGTCAGGCTGTCCATGCGCCGCATGCCCTGCCCTACCGGCGCGGCCACCGTCAGCTCGGTGTCGCCCAGGCGCGCGCGGCGGCTGCCCAGGTCGCCAGCGAGCATCCAGCCGGTCGGGCGATCGAACAGGCGCGATACGTTATCGATGCGGAACTTGTCCTTGCCGATGCGTGGCCAGGCGGTTTCGACGCCCTTCCAGCCCTCCGGCAGGTCGAATGCCAGGCGCGCCACCAGCTCGGTGCCGTCCTGCTGGTCGAGGTGCGCCGGCGGTACCAGCTGGTCGCCGAGGAACAGCGCCCACTGCGGGTTGAGGCGCGACGAATAGGCCCCGCCCCGCTTCTGCTCCAACTGCACGCGGTAGCTGAGGCTGGTCTTGCCGGCGGCCGGCTGCCAGACGCCACGCTGGCCCTGCGTCTGCCAGTGGCCATCCGCCTGGAAGCCGCTGTAGGCCCCGGCCTTGCCCAGGTCGAAATCCAGGCTGCGCACAGCACTGCCATCCGCCAAGGTAAGGCGAACTTCCGCCTGGCCACTGGCTGGCAGCAGGCGCACGTGGTAGTCCAGGTCGACCTTTTTCGCCCAGGCTGGCGAGCAGGCCACCAGGCCCAACAGCAACAACAGCTGGCAACGCATAGAGAAACTCCTTGTATCCCGTACAGCGGGCAGCGCCGGTCAGCTGGCGCGGAAAATCAGGTGGTCTTCCCAGTCGTCTTCGTGCACATCGTGCTCGCTGAGCATACGCCCCGCCTGGGAGATGCGCTGTTCATGCACCTGCTGGCGATCACCACAGACCAGGTGATGCCAGGCCGGCAGGTCCTTGCCCTCGCTGACCAGGCGGTAGCCGCAGGTGCTCGGCAGCCATTTGAACTGGTCGGCCTTGCCCGGGGTGAGCTGGATGCAATCAGGCACCTGGGCGAAGCGATTCGGGTAATCGCTGCACTGGCAGCTGTTCAGGTCCAGCAGCTTGCAGGCGATGCGTGTGTAGTAGACGCTATTGTCGTCCTCGTCCTCGAGCTTCTGCAGGCAGCACAGACCGCAGCCGTCACACAGCGACTCCCACTCTTGCGGGCTGAGTTGCTCCAGGGTCTTGCGCCGCCAGAACGGGGCGTTTTCAGCGTTCATGACACGGATATCCTGCATTCATCTTGGCGCCGCGGCGCGCGGCGGCGCCAGTCTAGAGCCTGGCCCTCGGCAAAGCCAGACCGCTTGTCAGTGGCGACGCGAGGCAGTAGCGTGCGGGTTTCCCGTCCGTTTGCAGGAGCCGCCATGAGCGCCAACCCTCGCATTGCCGATTACGCCATCAACGAACAATTCATCAACCGCTGGTCGCCACGCGCCTTTACCGCCGAGCCAATCAGCGAAGAAACCCTGCTGAGCTTCCTCGAAGCCGCCCGCTGGGCCCCGTCGGCGTACAACTCGCAGCCGTGGCGGTTCCTCTATGCCCGTCGCGACACGCCAAACTGGGAGCGCTACCTGAACCTGCTGGTACCGTTCAACCGCAGCTGGGCGCAGCACGCCTCGGCGTTGGTGCTGGTCATGTCCAAGACCACCTTTGCCGCCCCGGGCAGCACGGAAGAAAAGCCGGCGCTGTGGCATACCTTCGACACCGGTTCGGCCTGGGGGCACCTGGCCCTGCAAGCCAGCATCAGCGGCTGGCACACCCACGGCATGGCCGGTTTCGACCAGGCGCTGGCACGCCAGGAGCTGAAAGTGCCGGAAGGCTACGTGCTGCATGCCATGGTGGCGATCGGCAAGCTGGGCGACAAGGCCAGCCTGGACGAAGCCCTGCAGGCGCGCGAAGTGCCCAGCCCGCGCAAGCCGCTGAGCGAGCTGGCGGCCGAGGGTGATTTCAGCCTATAGGGCCTGCTTCTTGCTGTACGGCCTCTTCACCGGCTTACCCGCGAAGAGGCCGTCCAGGCATTACCAATCAGTAGCCCCGGGCAAAGTCCACTTCGCCCCGCAACCCCTGCCCCGCCGCATACGCCTGCAGATTCTCGACAAACAACCGCACCATCGCCGTCGGCGAGGTGGGCGCCGAGCTGTGCCCGGTCAGCAACAGGCCCCAGGCGGTCCAGAACGGGTGCTGCCTGGGCAGTGGCTCCTGGCGGCAGACATCGATCACCGCCCCGGCCAGGTGGCCGTCCTTCAACGCCGCGACCAGGTCGGCGTCGACCACCGCCGCACCCCGCCCGGCATTGATGAACAGCGCGCCGGGCTGGAAGCACTTGAACAGCGCCATGTCATACAGATCGTGGGTAGCCGGGGTGTCCGGCAGCAGGTTGAGCACATAGTCGACCTGGCCAACCAGGCGCGGCAGGTCGGCCAACGCGGCCACTTCGACGAACGGCACCTGTTCGCGCGCGCTGCTGGCGACACCGTACAGGACCACGCCAAACGGCTGCAGGAACTCGGCCACCCGCTGGCCAATGTCGCCGGTGCCGACGATCAGCACCTTGCGCCCTTCGAGGGTCCGCCCCGGGCGGTCGTCCCAACGCCGTTCGACCTGGCTGACCAGGCGCGACAGCACCTCGCGCTCGTGGCCCAGCATGTAGGTGAGCATGTACTCGGCCATTACCTGGCCGAAGATGCCCACCGCACGGGTCAGGCGATAGTCACGCGGCAGGCCCTCGGCCAGCAACGGGGTGATGCCGGCCCAGGTGGATTGCATCCAGTCCGGCTTGTGGCCCTGGCGCAACAGGCTGGCCAGCAGGTCCGGCTGGCCCAGCCACACCGGGCACTGTGGTGCCTGGCGGGCCAGTTCGGCGGAGTCGCCGCTGGTCAGCACTTCCAGTTCAGGCGCGGCGGCACGCAGGATTTCGGCGTAACGAGCATGATCATGCTCAGCAATCAGTACGCGCATGATCAGGCCGGGTCGTTACGGCGCAGCAACTCTTCGGGCAGGTGCTCGATGTAGTCGTCTTCGGGGGGCGGCATTTGCAGGTGGTAGCCCTGGGTGTCGAGGTTCTCCAGCACCTTGGCGATGTCTTCGCGGGCCAGCTTGCGCTCGGGGGTCAACACCAGGTCGAAGGCGTGCATGGGGGTACCGAAGAACGGCAGCAGGCCTTCGGGCACGCGTTGCAGGCCATCGGCCTTGAGCACGTACAGGTACATTTCGTTCTTGCGTGGGCTCTTGTAGATCGAGCAAATGCGTTTCATCGGGTCTCTCCGGCACCTGCCAGGCTATCCAGCAGGGCCTGGCCCATGCGCTCACGGCGCCAGCCGCGCAGCGAATCGGGCAGTTGATAAGGGCCATTGGGGTAGCCGCTCTTGAGCAGCGCTTCCAGGGCTTTCTTGCGCAGCATCAGCTCGGGGGCGATGCCCAGCCGCTCACCTTCGGCCTGGCCGATGGCACGCAACTGCTTGAGGATGCCGGCGGCCTCGATCGGCAGCGGCTCGGGCAAGGCTGGTGGCCACAGCTCGGGTGGCAGGCTGGCAGCACGCTTGATCAGCTGGACCAGGAACTCTCCGTCCTGGCGGATGGTGCGCGGGTGCATCTCGTCGATCTTGGCCAACGCCGACAGGTTGTTCGGCTGGCTCTTGGCCATGGGCCACAGCGAGTGCTCCTTGAGGATGCGATTGCGCGGCACATCGCGGTTGCGCGCTTCGCGTTCACGCCAGGCGCACAGTTCACGCAGCACCGCCAGTTGCTGGGGGGCCAGCTTCCAGGCCAGCTTGACGTCGCGGTACAGGCTTTCGGGCTCGACTTCGCGGCGCAGCTGGGCGACCAGCTCGGCGCCGTCTTCCAGCACCCAGGCGTACTTGTCCTCGGACAGGCGCGGGCGCAACACGCTGAACAGCTCGGCCAGGTGCACGGCATCTTCGGCAGCGTAGCTGACCTGGGTCTCGGAAAGTGGACGCTGCAGCCAGTCGGAGCGGGTTTCGCCCTTGGGCAGCTCGATGCCCAGCACGTCCTGCACCAGGCGCGAATAGCCCATGGAGAAGCCCAGGTTCAGGTAGCCGGCTGCCAACTGCGTGTCGAACAGCGGTTGTGGCAGCTTGCCGGTCAGGCGCAGCAGCACTTCGAGGTCTTCGCTGCAGGCATGCAGCACCTTGACCACACCGTTGTCCTCGAGCAGCTCGGCCAAGGGTTGCCAGTTACCGATCAGCAGCGGGTCGATCAGGAAGGCACGCTGGCCGTCGCCGATCTGGATCAGCCCGGCCTTGGGGTAGAAGGTGTCGACCCGCATGAATTCGGTGTCGACGGCGACGAAGGGCAGTTCGTGCCAGTTCCGGCAGTGTTCGGCCAGGCTCTGGTCGTCACGGATCCAGTGTATTTCGATGGCCACGAGGCTCTCCCACTAACATTGGCGCGCAGTATATACGGCGCGGGCACTGCTGGTGAAACCCGGGCCATCCTTGATATCGATCAGTGGTGCTGTTGTGCATACTCGGAAGATCGCGCGATCACTGTGGGAGCGGGCAAGCCCGCGAAGCAGGCACCACGGTGGATGGCACGGGCTTCGCCCGTGTTCGCGGGCACGCCCGGTCCCACAGGGCCGCAGCCACCTCCCCGATCACTGCTTGGCCGCCAACCACGGCCGGCAGCTGGCGAACAGGTCCAGCGACTGCTGGTAGACCTCGGTGTGCACCTGCAACAGGCCAAGCATCGAGTGGAACAGGTTGTCGTGTGACAACGGGGCGTCGCTGAGCTTGGCCAGGCAGTCGGTATCGATGCCGAAGTCGTCCTTGTAGCTGTCGGAGAACCAGGTCAGCAGCGGCACGTGCTTCTGCTGCTCGGGGGCAATGGCGTAGGGCGTGCCGTGCAGGAACAGGTTGTATTCACCCAGCGACTCGCCGTGGTCGGACAGGTAGATCATTGCCGTGTCGACCTTGTCCTGCTTGCTGCGCAGGGTGTCGATCAGCGCGGCCAGCACCTTGTCGGTATAGGCCAGGGTGTTGTCGTAGCCGTTGACGATTTCCTGCTCGCTGCACTGGTCCAGGGCATTGCTCTGGCACACCGGGGCAAAACGCTGGTCGGCAGCCGGGTAGCGCTTGAAGTATTCCGGGCCATGGCTGCCCATCTGGTGCAGCACCAGCACGGTGTCCTTGTCGAGGTTGTCGATCAGCTCGCCCAGGCCCTGCAGCAGGATCTGGTCATGGCACTCACCGTCCGCGCACAACTGCGGGTCCTTGAGGTTGCTGACATCGAGGAACTGCACGCGGTCGCAGGTGCCCTTGCAGCCCGACTGGTTGTCGCGCCACTGCACCGCCAGGCCGGCACGCTGGAGGATGTCCAGCAACCCTTCGCGGTTCTTCGCCACGCGGGCATCGTAGTCCTTGCGCTGCATGCCGGAGAACATGCACGGCACCGAGACGGCGGTTTCCGTGCCGCACGAGTGCACATCGGAGAACGCCACCAGGCCCTGCTCGCGGGCAAGGTTCGGCGTGGTGTCGCGGTCATAGCCCAGCACCCCGAAATGGTCGGCCCGCGCACTTTCGCCCACCACCAGCACCGTCAGCGACTTGCGCTCATGTTTTTGCCAGGCGGCATCGCGCCTGGCATCTTCGCCGTATTGCTGGAAGGGCTGCGCAGCGGCGCCGAGGCGCTCGCTGACATAACCGAAGGACGCCCCGACGATATTGCTGGGGGTGAGCATCAGGCGCAGTTCGTGGTGATTGCGAAACAGTGACGACAGGCCCTGGTAGTTGACCAGTGCCACCGAACCCAGGGCCACGACACAGGCACCGCCGACCACCAGCTTGCCGAACAGCTCGCGGTGCCAGGCACGGTAGGCGATCGGCGCCTTCCACACCAGGATCGACGGCAGCACACCCAGGCCGAGGATATACAAGGCAAATTTCAGCGAGAGCAAGTCGCGCACTTCTGCCACATTGGTCTCGGCAATATTGCGGAACATGCCCGCATCAATAAGTACGCCGTACTGGTTCATGAAGTAGGCAACACCGGCGCCACTCAGGAACAACACAATGAGTACCGGCTTCAATACGAAGCGGAACGCCAACAGCGTCAGGATCAGGTTGAACGCGAACAGCATCATCACGGCGAATGCCAGACCCAGCCATAGCCCAGGCAAGCCGGGCGGAACGACCTGTTCGAGGTGATGCCAGAGGAAGAAGTTGAAGCCGATCAGCAGGTAAAGGCTGGCCAGCAGCGTGACCCATTCAGTCCGCAGGGATTTGAAGTTTGGCATCGGTGTTCGCATTCAAGGGTAAGGACCAGCCCGAGGGCCTGGGGGCACCGCGGAAACTTGGCCGAACTCTAGAAAGTGCACCATCAATTTTTTGTGAAAAAGACGCCAACAAATCCGTTAGCCGGCGCCTTTCGATTAAAAGAAGTTCATCAAACCGCGCTTCAGCCTGGCAGGCGCAGCTTGGCGTAGGGCTCGCGCTCGATATCCAGCACTTCCACGCACAGCTGGATATCCAGCCCGGGCTGCTCGGGAATGGCTTCGCGCAGCACTTCCAGCAGGCTGCTGGAGAGCAGAGCCTTCACCTCGGGCGAACGCCCGCTGAGAATCGCCAGGCGCACATGGGCGAAGGCCCGCTCGCCTGGCGAGGTGCCCACCCGGAAGTGCCTGAAGGCTTCGGCACGGCTCTTGATATCCGCCTCGTCGGCGAACTGGCCACTGCCGACCAGGGCGTGGTTCAGGCGCAGCAGCAGCACGTCGACGTTGAGCTCGCGCAGGTTGTCGCTGTATTCCAGGTTCAGGTGAGGCATGGCGCAGGTTCCGGGTCGCGGGGTGATGCGACAGCCTACCCCAGTCCCCTACCTGCGCAAAGCCGGCTATCCTCAAAGGTCAGGACCATTCGCCAACCCCGACAGAGGTGAAGAAATGCCAGTTCCGCATGATCTGCTCGCTGACCTGCACGTTACCGCTGATGCATTCCAGGCGCTCATCGACAAGGACCAGACGCTGCACGCACTGCACAAGGAATACAACGCCAAGGACAAGGAGGTGCTGGCCGCCGAAGGCAACGGTACCAACGACGAGGCCGTCAACCGCTTGCGCAAGGAGCGGTTGCTGATCAAGGACAAGATCGAACGGATCATTCATCCGCCCAAATCCTGACTGAAACCCATTGAATTCACCGACCCTGTCGCCGGCAAGCCGGCGATAGGGCCAGCAGCCATCAGCTGGTAACCAGCGCTTGCAACGCCCCATCCAGGTCCTCGACCAGGTCGCGGTAATCCTCGATCCCCACCGACAACCGCAGCAGGTTCTCGCTGATCCCCATCACGCCCTTCTGCTCCGGGCTCAGCGAGCAGTGCGACATGCTCCAGGAGTGGTTGATCATGCTCTCCACCCCGCCCAGCGAGTCGGCCAGCACGAAGATCTGCAGCGCCTCCACCAGCCGGTTGAGTGCGGCACGGTCGCCCTTGACCTTCATCGCCACCACCGCCCCGCCACTGCGCATCTGCCGCTTGCACAGTTCATGCTGCGGGTGGCTTTCCAGCCCCGGGTAGTACACCTGCTCGACCTGCGCGTGGCTTTCGAGGAAGCGCGCCACCTGCAGGGCGTTGGCACACTGGCGTTCCATGCGCACATCCAGCGTCTTCAACCCGCGCAGGGCCAGGTAGCAGTCGAATGGCCCCTGCACCCCGCCGATGGCCATGCTGATCCGGCGCAGGCGCGCCAGCAGTGCATCATTGGCGGCTACCACCACGCCACCGGTCAGGTCGGAATGGCCGCCGATGTACTTGCTGGCCGAATGCATGACCAGGTCCACGCCCAGGGTGATGGGGCGTTGGTTCCACGGCGAACAGAAGGTGTTGTCGATGCAGGTGAGGATGCCCCGCGCCTTGGCCAGGTCGCACACGGCCTTGATGTCGACCAGGTGCAGCAACGGGTTGGTCGGCGATTCGATCCAGATCAGCTGGGTTTCCGGCCGGATGGCAGCGGCCACGGCCTCGAGGTCGTTGAGGTCGACGTAGGTGGTGGTCAGGCCCGAGCTGCGGCTACGGTAGTCCTCGAGAATACGGAAGGTGCCGCCGTACACACCGTTCATCACCACCACATGGGCATCCTTGGGCAGCAACTCCAGCACGGTGGCAGTGGCGTTCACACCCGAGGCACAGGCCACCGCGCCTACACCTTCTTCCAGGGCGGCGACACAGGTTTCGTAGGCATGCCGGGTGGGATTGCCCACCCGGCTGTAGGAATATTCCGGCTTGTCATCCAGGCTGCGTTTGGTGAACGAGCTGGCGGTGACGATCGCCGGGAAAATGGCATTCTCAGCGACGCTGAACTGCTCGCCGGCATGAATGGTACGGGTGGCGAAATTACGCGGCTTGTCGGACATGGTCAGGCCCATTGGCAGAGTGAAAGTCGCCACTATCGCACAACCCAAATCGTCTGGCCTTGGGGTAATCTGTGAAATATTTTCCTGCACGGCCCACACGCGACATGGACAGCTTCGACCAGCACATTCTCACCCTGCTTCAGCGCGACGCCGCGATCTCGCTCAAGGACCTGGCCGAGGCCGTCAACCTGTCCACCACCCCCTGCTGGAAACGGGTCAAGCGCCTGGAAGACGAAGGCTACATCGTCGGCCGGGTCGCCTTGCTCGACCCTGAACGGCTGGGGCTTGGGCTGACGGTGTTCGTCCAGCTCAAGACCCAGCGCCACGACAGCGCCTGGCTGGAACAGTTTGCCGCGACCGTGACCGGGTTCGAGGAAGTGATGGAGTGCTATCGCATGTCGGGGGATTGGGACTACATGCTGCGGGTGGTGGTGGGTGATATCGCTGCATACGACCGCTTCTATAAAAAGCTCATCACCCGCACCGAGGGGCTTTCCAACATCACCTCCAGTTTTGCCATGGAGCAGATGAAGTACACCACGGCGTACCCGGTTTCCCGGTAATTGGGGCTGCTGGGCAGCCCCATCCTGCAAACGAGCCATTCAGCTTGCAGCGTTGACCGCCGCAATCCGGTTCCCGGCCTGGGCCTTCTCGAGCTTGATCGCCACGAACTTCGAGGTCGGCGTATAAGTCCCCTCGCCATAACTGTCCAGCGGCACCAGCGGGTTGGTTTCCGGGTAATAGGCCGCCGCCTGCCCTTCCGGCACGTCGTACGCCACCAGGCGGAAGCCCGACACGCGCCGCTCCACGCCATCCTCCCACAGCGACACCAGGTCCACATGCTCGCCCGGCTCGAAGCCCATCCGACGGATGTCGACCTCGTTGACGAACACCACTTCACGCAGGCCGAACACCCCGCGATAGCGGTCGTCCAGGCCATACAGGGTGGTGTTGTACTGGTCGTGCGAGCGCAGCGTCTGCAGGATCAGGTCGGGCTTGTCACCACGCGCCAGCACCTTGGCATTCACCAGTTGTTCCGGCAACACCTGCGGGCTGAAGCGCGCCTTGCCGGTGGCCGTGCGCCATTTACGCTCGGCCGCATGGTTGCCCAGGTGGAAGCCGCCCGGGTGCTGCAGGCGCTCGTTGAAGTCGGCAAAGCCGGGGATCACATCGGCGATCATGCTGCGGATGCGTCCGTAATCGGCAACCGCGTATTCCCAGTCGATCGGCCGCTTGCCCAGGGTCGCCTGGGCCATGCCGGCGATGATCCACGGCTCCGAGCGCAGGTGTGGCGAACGCGGGCGCAGCTGGCCGTGGGAAAGGTGCACCATGCTGAACGTGTCCTCCACGGTCACGCCTTGCGGCCCGCTGGCCTGCAGGTCGATTTCGGTACGGCCCAGGCACGGCAGGATCAGCGCGTCGCGGCCAGTGACCAGGTGCGAGCGGTTGAGCTTGGTGGAAATCTGCACGGTCAGGGCGCAGTTGCGCAGCGCCGCATGGGTGCGCGGCGTGTCCGGCGTGGCCTGGGCAAAGTTGCCGCCCAGGCCGATGAACACCTTGGCCCGCCCTTCCTCCATGGCCTTGATCGCCAGCACCGCGTTGTGCCCATGGGCGCGCGGCACGCGGAAGCGGAAGCGCTTTTCCAGGGCGTCGAGCAGCGCCGGCCTGGGTTTTTCGTCGATGCCCATGGTGCGATCGCCCTGCACGTTGCTGTGGCCGCGCACCGGCGACAGGCCGGCACCGGGCTTGCCGACGTTGCCGCGCAGCAGTTGCAGGTTGACGATTTCCTGTACGGTTGCCACCGAGTGGCGGTGCTGGGTGACGCCCATGGCCCAGCACATGATCACCCGCTCGGCCTTGCGGTACATGCGCGCGGCCAGCTCGATCTCGGCCTGGGTCAGCCCCGATTGCGCGACGATGTGCGCCCACGGCGTGGCGTCGAGGACGTCCAGGTAGGCGTCGATGCCGCTGGTATGCTCGGCAATGAAGGCATGGTCGAACACCGCCGGTTCACCGTTGGCCTGGGCTTCGCGCTCCCATTGCAGCAAGTACTTGGCCATGCCGCGCAGCACGGCCATGTCGCCGCCCAGGGCCGGGCGGAAGTAGGCGGTGTTGGTCGGTTCGGAGCCATTGCTGAGCATCTCGAACGGGTGCTGCGGGTGCTGGAAGCGCTCCAGACCGCGCTCTTTCAGCGGGTTGAAGCAGACCACCTGGGCCCCGCGCTTGACCGCTTCACGCAACGGCTCGAGCATGCGCGGGTGGTTGGTGCCGGGGTTCTGGCCGATGACGAAGATCGCATCGGCCAGTTCCAGGTCGTGGAACACCACGGTGCCCTTGCCTACGCCGAGGGTTTCCGCCATGCCCACGCCACTGGCTTCGTGGCACATGTTCGAACAGTCGGGGAAGTTGTTGGTGCCATAGGCGCGGACGAACAGCTGGTAGAGGAACGCCGCTTCGTTGCTGGCCCGGCCCGAGGTATAGAACTCGGCCTGGTCGGGCGAGTCGAGCGCCTGCAGGTGCTGGGCGACCAGGGCGAACGCCTCTTCCCAGCTGGTTTCGACATAGTGGTCGGTGGCCGCGTCGTAGCGCATCGGGTGGGTCAGCCGGCCTTGGTACTCCAGCCAGTAGTCGCTCTGCGCGGCCAGTGCGCTGACGCTGTACCTGGCGAAGAAGGCCGGGTCTACCGAACGGCCGGTGGCTTCCCAGTTGACCGCCTTGGCGCCGTTTTCGCAGAACTTGACCATGTCGTTTTCCGGCGACTCGCCCCAGGCGCAGCCGGGGCAGTCGAAGCCGCCGTTCTGGTTGGTCTTGAGCATGGCCCGCAGGTTCTTGAAGGCATTGTCACTGCCCAGCCAGCTTCTGGTCACGCTCTTGAGCGCCCCCCAGCCAGCGGCGGCGCCCTTGTAGTCGCGGATATGTCGGTCCTGGCTCATGCGCTGAATCCTCACGCTTCGATGCTTTTTTTCAGCCTATGGAGCCTGGGGTAGAGCCGTCCAATCGAAAGATCTTACGGCGTGATAAGCGCTTTCGATCAAGCGCCGGGCGTGATGATAGAAGCGGTCGATCAAATGGTCGGGCAAAGCAATTTGACGGCCTTGCCTCCAGGTTATAGCTTGGAGTTCAGTCCCAACCCATTCGAGCGCGAACGTGGAACAGAACAGCCGGGCCCTGATCGACGGCTTCAACCGGAAAATCGACTACCTGCGGATGTCGGTCACCGATCGCTGCGACTTCCGCTGTGTGTACTGCATGGCCGAAGACATGCAGTTTCTGCCACGCCAGCAGATCCTCAGCCTCGAAGAGCTGTTCGCGGTGGCTGAGCGCTTCGTCGCCCTCGGCACCCGCAAGATCCGCCTGACCGGTGGCGAGCCGCTGGTGCGCCAGGGCATCGTCGACCTGTGCGGGCGCATTGCCGCCCTGCCCGGTTTGCGCGAGTTGTGCCTGACCAGCAATGGTTCGCAACTCGGGCGCCTGGCCCAGCCGCTGTTCGACGCCGGCGTGACGCGCCTGAACATCAGCCTCGACAGCCTGGATGCCGAGCGCTTCAGGCAGCTGACCCGTACCGGTGACCTGCACCAGGTGATTGCCGGCATCGACGCCGCGCGCCACGCCGGTTTCCAGCGCACCAAGCTCAATTGCGTGGTGCTCAAGGGCCGCAACGACCACGAACTGGTCGATCTGGTGCGCTTTGCCATCGACCGCGAGCTGGACATCACCTTCATCGAGGAGATGCCGCTGGGCGTGATCGACGAGCATGAGCGCGGCGAGTCGTTCTGCTCCAGCGACGAGGTGCGCGCGCGCCTGGCCGAGCACTTCACCCTGGTCGAGTCGACCGAGTCGTCGCAAGGCCCGGCGCGCTATTGGCGCCTGGCCGAAGCCGGCAACACCCGCATCGGTTTCATTTCACCGCACAGCCACAACTTCTGCGCTACCTGCAACCGGGTGCGCCTGACCGTCGAAGGCCGCCTGCTGCTGTGCCTGGGCAACGAACATTCGGTGGACCTCAAGCAGGTGCTGCGCGCCCACCCGGGCAACGCCGAACGCCTGGAACAGGCCATTCGCGACTCGCTGCACCTCAAACCCTACCGCCATCACTTCGAAGTCGGTGGCGACGTGCAGATCCTGCGCTTCATGAACATGACCGGCGGCTAGGCAGCCGCCTCTGGATTGCCATGATCGTCCACCCCGCTCCTGATGTGCTGCGTGTGCTGTTCACCCTCAAGGGTTCGATCGTCAAGCGCATTGCCCTGCGCTGCCTGATGATCACCCTGCTGGCTGCGCTGATCGTGCTGGTCGAGCGGCATTTCCCGGCGTTTTTTTACCCGGTCAGCGCCACCCCGTTCACCTTGCTGGGGCTGTCGCTGTCGATTTTCATGAGTTTTCGCAACAACGCCTGCTACGACCGTTGGTGGGAAGGGCGCAAGGCCTGGGGCAAGCTGATCATCGAAACCCGCTCGTTCGTGCGCGAGAGCCAGGTCATCGCCGACCCGGCCCTGCGCGCCGAGCTGTTGCGCAACCTGTGCGGCTTTGCCCATGCGCTGAATGCGCACCTGCGCAACGAGGACGAACTGGCGGCTGCCCGGCCCTGGCTGGCCCGGCCCGAAGCGCTCGGCAGCCACAATGTGTGCGACGCCATCCTGCGCGAAGTCGGCGGGCACTGCTCGCGGCTGGCGGAACAGCAGCACATCAGTGACTGGCGCTACAGCCTGCTGGAGCAGCGCCTGGTGGGCCTGACCGAGGTGCAGGCCACCTGCGAGCGGATCAAGGGCACGCCCTTGCCGTTCCCCTACACGCTGCTGCTGCACCGCACCATCTACATCTTCTGCCTGTTGCTGCCGTTTGCCCTGGCCGAACCACTGGGCTGGCTGGCGCCATTGTTCACCACCATCGTGGGGTACACCTTTTTCGGGCTGGATGCGATTGGCAACGAGCTGGAAGACCCGTTCGGGCGCGATGAAAACGACTTGCCGACCGATGCCATGGTGCGCACCGTGGAGCGCGATGTACTGGCCGGATTGGGCGAACAGCAGCTGCCGCCGGCATTGTTGCCGGTGGGGTATGTGTTGAGCTGAATCAGCCATCACCGGGCCGATGCAGGAGCGGCCGCGTCAGCCAGCCGAGAGCGAATCAGCCCCGGCTGGCGCAGGCCTCGATCGGCTTCAGGTGCTTGACGAAGTTGCACGGTCGGTGCCGTGCATCCAGCTGCTCCGCCAGGATTCCTTCCCAGGCCGTCCGACAGGCCCCGGTGGAACCCGGCAGGCAACAGACCAGGGTGTGGTTGGCCAGCCCGGCGAACGCGCGGCTCTGCACGGTCGAGGTGCCGATATCCAGGATCGACAAGGCCCGGAACAGTTCGCCAAACCCGTCGATGCGCTTGTCCAGCAGGCACTCGACCGCCTCCGGCGTGCTGTCGCGCCCGGTAAAACCGGTACCACCGGTGACCAGCACCACCTGCACCTGGTCATCGGCAATCCAGGTAGCGACCTGGGCGCGGATCCTGTACAGGTCGTCCTTGAGCAGCGCCCGCGCCACCAGACGGTGGCCGACCTCCACCGCGCGGCTGGCCAGCAGCTCGCCGGAGGTGTCGTTGGCATAGGTACGGGTGTCGCTGACAGTCAGCACGGCGATATTGAGCGGTACGAAGACCGCGTCGGCTTGGACGCGCACGGCGAAGCTCCTTCAATGGCATTCCAGCCAAGCTAGAGGCATGGCCCAAGGGCGTCCAATCGATATGGCGAACCGGCTGATCAATGACATCTATCGCAGACGTGGGTTAAGGTCTGCACAACCCGATACCAGGCACGTTCATGGACATCAAGCAGCTCAAGTTCCTCATCGCCCTCGACCAGACCCGCCACTTCGGCCAGGCCGCGGCGCTGTGCCATATCACCCAGCCGACGCTGTCCATGCGCCTGCGCAACCTGGAGGACGAACTGGACCTGGTGCTGGTCAAGCGCGGCCAGCGTTTCGAAGGCTTCACCGAAGCCGGCGAGCGCATCCTGGCCTGGGCGCGCACCTTGCTCGCCGCCCATGACGGCCTGCAGGCCGAGGCCGCCAGCTGCCGTGGCCAGGTAGTCGGCAGCCTGCGCCTGGGCACGGTGCCGCTGGCCAGCTTCAACCCCATGCACCTGCTGCTGCCGCTGCGTGAGAAATACCCCGAGCTGCACTTTCAACTCAGCTCGCTGAGTTCAGAGCAGGTCATCGACGGGCTCAGCCGCAACCAGCTCGACCTCGGCATCTGCTACCTGGACCAGGTCAACACCAGCTTCTTCGAAGTGATCGAACTGGGCACCACCACCATGGGCCTGCTGCACGATACCCGGCACTTCCAGTTCGCCAGCGACACCCTGCGTTGGGACGAACTCGGCGGCATACCGCTGGGCCTGTTGAGCAAGGGCATGCACTACCGCCAGTCGCTGGACCTGAGTTTCCGCAGCCGCGGCCTGGAGCCGCATGCGGTGCTTGAAAGCGACTCCAGTTTCCAGCTGATCCAGGCCATCAACACCGGCATGTGCTGCGCGATCATGCCGCTGGATTGCGGCCTGGAAGACCTCAGCGAGCACCTGCGCATCCTGCCGGTGGCCGACGCCGCCATCCACAGCCCGGTAGGCCTGCTGCTGCGCCGCAGCGAGCCACGGTCGGCGATTGCCGAGCAGTGCTTTGATGAGGCGCGGGCGTTGTTTCAACGCGGCTGATTGCTGGTCGCATGCCGATACTGCCGCGGCGTGAAGCCGGTCAGCTGCTTGAACTGGCGGCTGAAGGCGCTGTGGTCGGTATAGCCGCAGCGCATGGCCACTTCGGTGATCGGCAGGTCCGAGTGCAGCAGGCGATGGGCCTGTTCCAGGCGCGCCTTGTGGATCATCTGCCGTGGCGTGAGGTGGAACACTCGCTTGCAGTAGCGCTCCAGCTGGGCCACGGAAATGCCGGCGATGCGGGTCAGCTCGCGCAGGCTGATCGGTTGGTGGAAGTGCTGGCGGATATGCTCGTCCACCGCCGCCAGGCGCTGGTAGGCCGGGTGGGTGTCGGCGGCTGACTGCAGGTCGACCGAGATGCCGACCAGGCCGATGATCTCCCCTGCCAGGTTGTACAGCGGGCGCTTGTGCGTCAGGCACCAGCCGGGCTCGCGGCTGCCATACAGGTGCAGTTCCAGCTGGTCCTCCAGCACCAGGCCCTCCTTGAGCACGCGCCGATCCTGCTCGGTGTAGCCGGGGCCCAGCTGGGCCGGGAATACTTCGGCGCTGGTCTTGCCCAGCAGCGGCTGCAGGCGCTTGAGGCCGCAACGCCGGACCAGGGTGTCGTTGGCCAGCACGTAGCGGGCTGCCGGGTCCTTGATGAAGATCGCGGCGTTGGGGATGGCATCGAGGATCGGTAGCAGCAACGCCACACCGGCGAGCAGGGCCTCGAGACTGGCGGGGCGGTGCTGGTCGAGGGACTGGTACAGGGTTGCCAGGGAGGTGTCGGTCATCTGCTCTGTCTCGGTTTGCTGTGCCGGCCTCTTCGCGGGTAAACCCGCTCCCACAAGGGGCTTCACAGATCTTGAAGGCGGTGGGGTCCCTGTGGGAGCGGGTTCACCCGCGAAAGGGCCGGCACCGCCACTGCAGTTCTCAAGCCCTTGCCCTGTATGGCTTACAGCCTATCCAGCCGCCTTTCCCCAAGCCACTGCTTTTTCCAACTGTGCCGATTTCGTCATCCACCCTGCAGAAAACCATCAAGAACCGTCGCCTTGATCGGTCCACTCTATGCCCCACGCAAGCCGCATCACGTGACATCAGAACTGCCTATCCAATAACCAACAAAAAGGCGCCCCCATGTCAGGCAAATTCAAGAAACAGTTGTCATTGCTGGACCTCACCTTCATCGGCCTAGGTGCCATCTTCGGCTCCGGCTGGCTGTTCGCCGCCAGCCACGTCTCGGCCATCGCCGGCCCGGCCGGTATCTTGTCCTGGTTCCTCGGCGGCTTTGCCGTGCTCTTGCTGGGCATCGTCTATTGCGAGCTGGGCGCCGCCCTGCCGCGCGCCGGTGGCGTGGTGCGCTACCCGGTGTACTCGCATGGCCCGCTGCTGGGCTACCTGATGGGCTTCATCACCCTGATCGCCTTTTCCAGCCTGATCGCCATCGAAGTGGTCGCCTCGCGCCAGTACGCCGCCGCCTGGTTCCCCGGGCTGACCAAGGCCGGCTCCAGCGACCCGAGCGTACTCGGCTGGCTGGTGCAGTTCGCCCTGCTGGGGCTGTTCTTCTTCCTCAACTACCGCAGCGTGAAAACCTTCGCCAAGGCCAACAACCTGGTCAGCGTGTTCAAGTTCATCGTGCCGCTGCTGGTGATCGGCGTGCTGTTCACCTTCTTCAAGCCGGAAAACTTCGAGGTCCAGGGTTTTGCGCCGTTCGGCCTGTCCGGGGTGGAAATGGCGGTCTCGGCCGGCGGCATCATCTTCGCCTACCTGGGCCTGACGCCCATCATTTCGGTCGCCAGCGAGGTGAAGAACCCGCAGCGCACCATCCCGATCGCGCTGATCCTCTCGGTGCTGCTGTCGACGGCCATCTATGCACTGCTGCAACTGGCCTTCCTCGGCAGCGTGCCAACCGAAATGCTGGCCAACGGCTGGGCCAGCGTCAGCAAGGAGCTGGCCCTGCCCTACCGTGACATCGCCCTGGCCCTGGGTGTCGGCTGGCTGGCCTACCTGTTGGTGGCTGACGCGGTGATCTCGCCCAGCGGCTGCGGCAACATCTACATGAACGCCACCCCACGCGTGGTCTATGGCTGGGCGCAGACCGGCACCTTCTTCAAGTACTTCACCCGCATCGATGCCGAGTCCGGCATCCCGCGCCCAGCGCTGTGGCTGACCTTTGCCCTGTCGGTGTTCTGGACCCTGCCGTTCCCGTCCTGGGAAGCGCTGATCAACGTGGTGTCCGCGGCCCTGGTACTGAGCTACGCCGTGGCTCCGGTCAGCGTCGCCGCCCTGCGCCGCAATGCCCCCGACATGCCGCGCCCGTTCCGGGTCAAGGGCATGGGCGTGCTCGGCCCGCTGTCGTTCATCATCGCCGCGCTGATCGTGTACTGGTCCGGCTGGAACACCGTGTCGTGGCTGCTGGCCCTGCAGATCGTGATGTTCGTGCTGTATCTGCTGTGCAGCCGCTTCGTACCGACCCAGCACCTGTCGCTGGCCCGGCAGGTGCGCTCGTCGGCGTGGCTGATCGGCTTCTATGCAGTGACCATCCTCCTGTCCTGGCTGGGCAGCTTCGGCGGCCTGGGGGTACTCGGCCACCCGTTCGACACCGTGGCCGTGGCCGCCTGTGCCCTGGGCATCTACTACTGGGGCGCAGCCACTGGCGTGCCGGCCCACCTGGTGCGCCTGGAGGGCGAGGATGAAAGCGAAGCTGGCGTTGAAACCTACAGCAGCCATCCCGCTGTCGCTTCCTGAATCTCTAGCCAATGGACCAGCCCATGAAACACATCCACGTCATCGACTCGCATACCGGCGGCGAACCGACCCGCCTGGTGATGAAAGGCTTCCCGGCACTGCATGGCCGCAGCATGGCCGAGCAACGCGACGAACTGCGCGAGCTGCACGACCAATGGCGCCGCGCCTGCCTGCTGGAACCGCGCGGCAACGATGTGCTGGTCGGCGCGCTGTACTGCCCTCCGACCTCGGCCGACGCCACCTGCGGGGTGATCTTCTTCAACAACGCCGGTTACCTGAACATGTGCGGCCACGGCACCATCGGCCTGGTCGCCTCGCTGCAGCACCTGGGCCTGATTGCCCCGGGCGAACACAAGATCGACACCCCGGTCGGCCAGGTCACTGCCACCCTGCATGACGACGGCGCCGTCACCGTCGGCAACGTGCCCGCCTACCGCTATCGCCAGCAGGTGGCGGTGGACGTGCCCGGGTACGGCGTGGTGCACGGCGACATCGCCTGGGGTGGCAACTGGTTCTTCCTGGTTTCCGAACACGGCCAGCGCATCGAGCTGGACAACCGCGAGGCACTGACCGACTACACCTGGGCCATGCTCAAGGCCCTCGAGGCCCAGGGCATCACCGGCGAGCACGGGGCGCCGATCGACCATGTCGAGCTGTTCGCCGATGACGCCAATGCCGACAGCCGCAACTTCGTGATGTGCCCCGGCAAGGCCTACGACCGCTCGCCCTGCGGCACCGGCACCAGCGCCAAGCTGGCCTGCCTGGCCGCCGACGGCAAGCTCGCTGAGGGCCAGACCTGGGTGCAGGCCAGCATTACTGGCAGCCAGTTCCACGCCCGCTACCAGCGCGACGGCGAACGCATCCGCCCGTTCATCACCGGCCGCGCCTACATGACCGCCGACAGCACCTTGCTGATCGACGAACAGGACGCGTTCGCCTGGGGCATCTGAGCCCCGTTTTTTTCCCAGACTGAATACCGCCAGGAGCAACACCATGACCAGCAATATCTTCACCGGCACCATGCCCGCCCTGATGACCCCCTGCACCGCCGAGCGCAAGCCGGACTTCGACGCCCTGGTGCGCAAGGGTCGCGAACTGATCGACCTCGGCATGAGCGCCGTGGTGTACTGCGGCTCGATGGGCGACTGGCCGCTGCTGACCGAAGCCGAGCGCCAGGAAGGCGTGGCCCGCCTGGTCGCTGCCGGCATCCCGACGATCGTCGGCACTGGTGCGGTGAACACCCGCGAAGCCGTATCCCACGCCGCCCACGCGGCCAAGGTGGGCGCCGCCGGCCTGATGGTGATCCCGCGCGTGCTCAGCCGCGGGGCCTCGCTGATTGCCCAGAAGCACCACTTCTCGGCGATCCTCGCTGCCGCGCCGCAGCTGCCGGCGGTGATCTACAACAGCCCGTACTACGGTTTCGCCACCCGCGCCGACCTGTTCTTCGAACTGCGCCGCGAATTCCCCAACCTGATCGGCTTCAAGGAGTTCGGCGGTGGCGCCGACCTGCGCTACGCCGCCGAGCACATCACCTCCAAGGATGACGACGTCACCCTGATGGTCGGCGTCGACACCCAGGTGGTGCATGGCTTCGTCAATTGCAACGCCACTGGCGCCATCACCGGCATCGGCAATGCCCTGCCACGCGAAGTGCTGCACCTGGTGAGCCTGAGCAAGCAGGCGGCCAAGGGCGATGCCAAGGCCCGGCGCCTGGCGCGTGAGCTGGAAGCGGCGCTGGCGGTGCTGTCGTCGTTCGACGAAGGCTGCGACCTGGTGCTGTATTACAAGCACCTGATGGTGCTGAACGGCGACCGCGAGTACAGCCTGCACTTCAACGAGACCGACGCCCTGACCGACGCCCAGCGCAACTATGCCGAACAGCAGTACGCGCTGTTCCGCACCTGGTATGCCAGTTGGTCGGCCGAGCAGAACCTGGCCTGAGCAGCCACGGTTTTCTCTGTGGGAGCGGGCGTGCCCGCGAAGCAGGCGACTCGGTGCCTGGCACCGGCTCTGCCGATGTTCGCGGGCTCGCCCGCTCCCACAGGGTACCTAGTACACCCTCGCAACTGCATGTGATTTCCAAGGAGGCTCCATGACCCTCACAGGCAACCTGCTGATCGGCCAGACGCCGGTAACCGGCAACCGCGAAGCCATCCATGCCATCGACCCGGCCAGCGGCCAGGCGCTGGAGCCGGCCTATCTCGGCGGCAGCGGCGAACACGTGACCCAAGCCTGCGAACTGGCCTGGGCCGCGTTCGATGCCTACCGCGAAACCTCGCCCGAACAACGGGCACAGTTCCTCGAAAGCATTGCCACGCAGATCGAAGCGCTGGGCGATGCGCTGATTGACCGCGCCGTGGCCGAAACCGGCCTGCCCAAGGCGCGGATCCAGGGCGAGCGTGGCCGCACCTGCACCCAGCTGCGCACTTTCGCCCGCGTGGTACGCGCCGGTGAATGGCTGGACGTGCGGGTCGACAACGCCCTGCCCGAGCGCCAGCCCCTGCCCCGTGCCGACCTGCGCCAGCGCCAGGTGGCGCTGGGGCCGGTGGCGGTGTTCGGCGCCAGCAATTTCCCGCTGGCCTTCTCGGTAGCCGGCGGCGATACCGCCTCGGCCCTGGCCGCCGGCTGCCCGGTGGTGGTCAAGGCGCATGGCGCGCACCCGGGCACCAGCGAGCTGGTCGGCCAGGCGGTGGCCCGCGCGGTCCAGCAGTGCGGCCTGCCAGCCGGCGTGTTTTCACTGTTGTACGGCTCCGGTCGGGAAGTGGGCATCGCCCTGGTCAGCGACCCGCGGATCAAGGCGGTTGGCTTTACCGGCTCGCGCAGCGGTGGCATCGCCCTGTGCCAGGCCGCGCAAGCGCGCCCGGAACCGATCCCGGTGTATGCCGAAATGAGCTCGATCAACCCCGTGTTCCTGTTCGACGCCGCCCTGCAGGCGCGCGCCGAGACGCTGGCACAAGGCTTCGTCGCCTCGCTGACCCAGGGCGCCGGCCAGTTCTGCACCAACCCAGGCCTGCTGATTGCCCGCCAGGGGCCGGCGTTGCAACGCTTCATCACTGCCGCCAGCGAGCAGGTTGCCCAGGCCGCTGCGCAAACCATGCTCACCCCTGGCATCTTCGCTGCCTACCAGGCCGGCGTCGCAGCCCTGGCCGCCAACGCCAATGCCCGCGTCGTCGCCACTGGCCAGGCCGGGCAAGGCCCCAACCAGTGCCAGGCGCAGCTGTTCGTCACCCAGGCCGAAGCGTTCCTCGCCGACCCGGCGTTGCAGGCCGAAGTGTTCGGCGCCGCTTCGTTGGTGGTGGCCTGTGCCAGCGACGAACAGGTCCGCCAGGTGGCCGAGCATCTGGAAGGCCAGCTGACCGCTACCCTGCACCTGGACGATGGCGACATCGACAGTGCCCGCAAACTGCTGCCAACCCTCGAACGCAAGGCCGGGCGCCTGCTGGTCAATGGCTGGCCGACCGGCGTCGAGGTATGCGATGCGATGGTCCACGGCGGGCCGTTCCCGGCCACTTCCGATGCCCGTAGCACCTCGGTGGGCACGGCGGCGATCCTGCGTTTCCTGCGCCCGGTGTGCTACCAGGACTTCCCCGACGCCCTGCTGCCGCAGGCGCTGCAGCAGGATAACCCGCTGCACTTGCGGCGCCTGCTCGACGGTAAACGGGAAAGCTGAGCATGCTCGATAACCGTGAAACCGATATCGCCGTGGTCGGCGCTGGCATTGTCGGTGTCGCCTGCGCCCTGCAACTGGCCCGCCAGGGGCGCCGGGTCATGCTGATCGACCGCCAGGCACCCGGCCACGGCGCGTCCTACGGCAACGCCGGGCACCTGGCTACCGAGCAGGTGTTCCCGATTGCCGACCTGTCGATCCTCAAGCGCCTGCCACGCATGCTGCTGGACCCGATGGGCCCGCTGCGCCTGGACTGGAAGTACCTGCCCAAAGCCATGCCCTGGTTCACCCGGCTGCTGCTGAACCTGCGCCCGGCGCCGTTCCAGCGCAGCGTGGCCGGTATCCGCCGGTTGAACGAAGGCAGCCTGGGCGCCTGGCAGCGGCTGCTGGGCTCGATCGGGCGCAGCGCGCTGTTCCGCGAAGATGGCTCGTTGCTGGTGTTCGAGCGGCCCGAATCGCGTCCGGCACTGGAGGCCTTGCGCGCCCGCATGCAACAACAGGCGGTGGCGGTGGACTTCTGGTCGGCGCAAAGCGTGCGCGCAGCGGCGCCACAGCTCAGCTCATCGCTGCTGGGCGGGCTGTTCTTTCCGCGCACCGGGCATTTCATCGACCCTTACCGGGTGGTGTGCGAACTGTTCGAAGCGGCCAGGGCCAGTGGTGTGCGTTTCGTCCAGGCGCAAGTCGAGGGTGGCCAGTTGCACAGCGGCGGGGTCAGCCTGGCCAGCGGCCAGGGGACACTCCGTGCGCGCCAGGTGTTGATCAGCTGCGGCGCGCATTCTGCCCGGCTGACCGCCGCGCTGACCGGCAAGCGTGTGCCGCTGGATACCGAGCGCGGCTATCACTTGATGCTGCCTGGCGAGCAGCAGCGTTTGCCATTTGCGGTCACCTCCCTGGAGCGCAAGTTCATCATGACCCCCATGGCCGAGGGCTTGCGCCTGGCGGGCACGGTCGAGTTCGCCGGGCTGGAGGCACCGCCAAGCATGCAGCGGGCCTGGCAGTTGCACCGCCTGAGCAAGGGCTTGTTCCAACGCGAGTTGAGTGCCGAAGGGGCAACCCCGTGGATGGGCTTTCGGCCTTCGCTGCCGGATTCGTTGCCGGTGATCGACCGGGTGTGCGATGGGCGGGTGCTGCTGGCGTTCGGGCATCAGCACCTGGGGCTGACCCAGGCGGCGCTGACTGCGGAATGGGTGGGAAGGTTGGCTGAGATGGCCGGTGGACCGGAGATGGTGGCTTACCGGTTGGATCGGTTTTAGCCTGTGCTGGCCTCGTCGCGGGTGAACCCGCTCCCACAGGGATCGCACAGGCCTTGAGGGCAGTGGAGACCCTGTGGGAGCGGGTTTACCCGCGAATGGGCTGCAAAGCAGCCCCTTCATGCCTCAGCGATAACGCTCGAGCCAGTGCGCATAAGGCGCCGGCAAGGTCCAGGCGGCTTTCTCCACCCCCAGTTCCTTCGCCGCAAAGTAGGCCCAGTGCGGGTCCGCCAGATGCGCCCGGCCTACCGACACCAGGTCCAGCTGGTTGGCCTGCAGCGCCGCTTCCGCCAGTTGCGGCGTACCAAAGCCCCACGCCGACGTCACCGGCAGCTTCGCCTCACGGCGCACGCGCTCGGCAATCGGGCCCATGAACGCCGGGCCCCACGGAATATGGGTCTCGGGAATGGTGAAGCCGACGCTCACGCTCAGCAGGTCGAGGCCGCCAGCCTTGAAGCGGCGCGCCAGCTCGATCGATTCTTCCAGGGTCTGCTCATCGCGGCCATCGTATTCCAGCACCCCGAAGCGCGCGGTCAGCGGCAGGTTCTCCGGCCACACTTCGCGCACTGCCGCCAGGGTTTCCAGAAGGAAGCGGCTGCGGTTGTCGAAACTGCCACCGTAGGCATCGGTGCGCTTGTTGGAATGTTCAGAGAAGAAGCTTTGCCCCAGGTAACCGTGGGCAAAGTGCAGCTCGATCCACTCGAAACCGGCCTCACGTGCACGCCGCGCGGCATCGACGAAGTCCTGCTTGACCCGGGCGATATCGGCCAGGGTCATCTCCCGCGGCACTTTCGGCAGGTGCGCGCCAAAGGCGATGGCAGACGGGGCGATGGTTTCCCAGCCGCGCGCGTCGTCGGCGGCAATGTGGTCATCACCTTCCCACGGGCGGTTGGCGCTGGCCTTGCGCCCGGCGTGGGCAATCTGGATGCCCGGTACGGCACCGGCGGCCTTGATCGCCTGCACCACCGGCACGAAGGCCTGGGCGTGGGCATCGCTCCAGATACCGGCGCAACCGGGGGTGATGCGCCCTTCCGGCGCCACCGCAGTGGCTTCGACCACCAGCAGGCCGGCACCGCCCCGGGCCAGGCCGGCCAGGTGCACATGGTGCCAATCGTTGATCATGCCGTCCTCGGCCATGTACTGGCACATCGGCGGAATGGCGATGCGGTTGCGCAGGGTGACGTCCTTGAGGGTATAGGGTTCGAACAGAGCGGACATGGGTAATCTCCCGGGCTATGTAATTACGCTTGTTCGATTCTAATCGAACTATGGCAATTAATGATAGCCCCGTTATCATGATGCCCATGCGAGCCTATCAACATCCCAATTCCGAAGACCTGACCCTGGAACGCCTGCTCTATGCCCTGAGCGACCCGGTGCGCCTTGGCATCGTGCGCCACCTGGCGGGCGTGGCCGAAGCCAGCTGCGGCGAGCTGGACGGCGGCCGGCCGAAGTCGAGCATGTCCCACCACTTTCGCGTGCTGCGGGATGCGGGGCTGGTGCATACCCGCAATGTCGGCACCACCCATATGAATTCGCTGCGCAGCGAGATGCTGGGGGAGCGGTTTCCCGGGTTGCTGGACTGCATTCTGCGGCAGCAATGATTTTCCTGTGCCGGCCTCTTCGCGGGTAAACCCGCTCCCACACGGGCCGCGTTGGCCACAGGCTTGGCGCTATCCCTGTGGCAGCGGGCTTGCCCGCGAAAGGGCTCGAACAGGCAACAAAAAAGCCACGAGGTTTCCCCCGTGGCTTCTTTCACAACGATGGCCGCTTACAGCGCCATGTCGTTCTCAGGCTTGCTTTCCGCCGGCTGGCTCGGTGCAACCGTGGTGCCGACGCTGGCGTCGATCACCGGTGGTTTCTCCAGCTGCAGCACTTCTGCGGTGTAGTTCCACTCTTTCTGCGTGGCGGCTGCCGAGTCGTTCAGCTTGGTGCCGTAGCTCGGCACGATCTGCTTGATCTTGGCCTGCCACTCAGGGGTAGCGACCTTCTCCTTGAACACGGTTTCCAGCACGTTCAGCATGATCGGCGCTGCAGTCGAAGCACCTGGCGAAGCGCCCAGCAGGCCGGCAATGGTACGGTCTTCGGAAGCGACCACTTCAGTGCCCAGCTTCAGCACACCACCCTTGTCTGCGTCACGCTTGATGATCTGCACGCGCTGGCCGGCCTGCCACAGCTTCCAGTCTTCCTTCTTGGCGTTCGGGAAGTAGGTGCGCAGGGCTTCGAAGCGGTCATCGTCAGACAGCATCAGCTGGCCAGCGAGGTACTCGACCAGCGGGTACTGGTCGATACCGACCTTGGTCATCGGCCACACGTTGTGCGGGGTGGTGGTGCTCAGCAGGTCCAGGTACGAGCCGTTCTTCAGGAACTTGGTCGAGAAGGTGGCGAACGGGCCAAACAGGATCACCCGCTTGCCGTCCAGCACACGGGTGTCCAGGTGCGGTACCGACATGGGTGGCGCGCCGGTCGAGGCGATGCCGTAGGCCTTGGCCATGTGCTGCATGGCGATGCTCGGGTTCTCGGTCACCAGGAACGAGCCACCCACCGGGAAGCCTGCGTATTCCTTGGCTTCAGGAATGCCCGACTTCTGCAGCAGCTTGAGTGCACCACCGCCGGCACCGATGAACAGGAACTTGGCGTCGGTGGCCGACTCGGTACCGTCCTTCAGGTTCTTGTACTCGACGTGCCAGGAGCCGTCCTTGTTGCGGGTGATGTCCTGCACTTCGCTGGACAGCTTCAGGTCGAAGTTTTCCTGGGTTTTCAGGTGGCCGACGAACTGGCGGGTGATCTCGCCGAAGTTGACGTCGGTGCCGATCGGCGTCCAGGTCACGGCCAGCTTCTGGTTCGGGTCGCGGCCTTCCATCATCAGCGGGACCCACTTGGCGATCTGCGCGTGGTCCTCGGAGTACTGCATCGGGCGGAACAGCGGGCTGGCCTGCAGCGCGTCGTAACGCTTCTTGAGGAACTTGATGTTGTCATCGCCCCACACGAAGCTCATGTGCGGCGTGGTGTTGATGAACGAGTGCGGGTTCTTCAGCACGCCCTGGCGCACCTGCCAGGCCCAGAACTGGCGGGAGATCTGGAAGGCTTCGTTGATTTCGATGGCCTTGCTGATGTTGACGTTGCCGTCCTTGTCTTCCGGGGTGTAGTTCAGCTCGGCCAGCGCGGAGTGGCCGGTACCGGCGTTGTTCCAGCCGTTGGAGCTTTCTTCGGCCACGCCGTCCAGGCGCTCGACCATTTCCATCGACCAGCTTGGCTCCAGCTCGTGCAGCCACACGGCCAGGGTGGAGCTCATGATGCCGCCGCCGACCAGCAGCACGTCTACTTTCTTGGTTTCTGCGGCGTACGCGTGCATGCAGCTTGCAGCGACTGCCAGGCCCAGCAAGGTCTTGCCAGCTTTCTTGAACATTGATCAATTCCAGTCAGGAGAACGGAGGGCGGGCCTGTGGCTGGCCCAGGTGACGCGTGTTCTTCAGCGCAGGCTTGTTGTGTTCATTATTCAGCAGCCAGAGAACCAGAAAACGACCCGGCCTTTTGTCGAATTGACCGACAGCGCTGAATCGTTTTTCTGGATTGTAACCGAATTGCCAGCACAAACAAATTGCCGCCCGGCGCGTCAACGCGGCGGGTTGCCCCAGTGACGGATTGCCGCGCTGGAAAACAAAAACCCCCGGCCATGTGCATGACCGGGGGCCTTGGATCACGCCGCAAGCGGCGCGATCAGGGTACCGCCAAGATTACTGCTGCTGAGGCAGTTTATCGATCGGGCCGCAGCCACCGATGATCTTGGAGATGGAAACCGAAGGGTGGAACAGGTAGTCGTAGCTGCAGTTTTTCGGCTGGTTGTAAACCTGGCCAGTGCAACCCGACAGCAGGGCAACACCCGAAACGACAGCAACGGCTACGGTAGCCTTGAACAGCTTTTTCATACTAAATCCTTTATATGAATCATCTTCGGCCATCATTCTGATGGCGCGCGGATCATACAGAACCCGGCCATTGGATCCAAGTATCACGTGGCCTTCTTTGCGGGCGTGTCCGCGAAGTGGCCGTCATACACACCCGGGGAACCAAGGATGATCCACACGGTGTATGCGGCACAGCCAACCGGTATGAAGTTGATAAAACAGTCAAGTAAATGCCATGTAATGGCCAGCACGTAAATACCCTTTGGGCCAACTAAGCCTGGTTGTTGAAGTGCGGAAAAATATTACACGAATAAAACTGATAATCTCTTGCATTTGCATCTTTGCCTTTGTAGTCTCTGCCCGCCGCTCAAACTTCCACGACAAGGATTTCGTATGTTCGCCCTCTCCAAAGCCTCGGAGCAGCTGCTGCTGTCTCGCTGGGCGCAGGCCCTGTGCACGCCACAATTCGAAGCCCGATCCATTACCCTCTCGCACTTGCAGGCCGCACTAGAGCCGGCTCGCAACCGCAGCCTGCAACGCCTGACCCAGGCGCTGCTCAGAGAGGGCCTGGTTCGTAACAGCGCCTCGCTGTCCTTGCCGACCCCGCGTATCGATCTCCCCGGGGGAGCATCGAGCGTCAGCTTCGACTACCTGCGCCCCGGCGGCATGAATAGCTGGGATCTGCGCGGTCATGTTTACCTTCACCGCACAAACGCGGCGGATCACCGCATCGCCTGGCCATCAGAACTCCTGGCAGCCTTGAGTGGCGCCTTCGAACAGGCCCCCAGCCAGGCCGTGATCGAAAGGCTGGCCGTCGAACTGGACGACAGCCTGATCAATGACACGCTGTGCCTGGCCTATCACGACCACTGGTCACGATACCTGGCAGAGCAAAACGGTACTGCAGGCCTGTTGGCCAGCCTGCAACGCATGGACGCGCCGTTCAACCCGTCAATACTTCTGGAACAATGGGGCACACTCGGGCACCCGTGGCATCCCAACTACAAGACCAAGTTGGGATTGAATACCGACCAGGTTGTCAACTATTCGCCTGAGTTCTGCGCAACACTTGATATTCAGCTGTATGCACTTCATCGCCAGTACGCCCATGTGGAAAAGTTGCCTGGCACCGAAGACTACTGGCCCTGGTGGACCGAACACTTCCCTGAAGCCGCGCGGCAACTCGAACAGCATCTGACGGCCTGCGGCCTGGCCATTGACGACTACCTGCCCTTGCCCGTGCACCCCTGGCAAGCCGAAGAGGCATTGGCTCAGGATTTCACCGGGGAAATGTCGGATCGCCTGTTGATCAAGACCGATATCGTCGCCTTCAACGCGGCCCCGACCATGTCCTTCCGGACCGTGCTGCCGCAAGCCAGCCGCACCGCCCCGATGGTCAAGTTGCCGGTTTCGCTGCGACTCACCAGCGTGCAGCGCACGGTATCGCCACGCTCGGCACGCATGGGCCCACGGATCAGCCACCTGCTGCTGCAGATTCTCGAGCGTGAACCCGCCCTTGCCGCGCTGCTGGACATCGTGCCGGAGCGCATCGGCATCCACTACACCCCCGACCCGGCGAACGATGATCACGCCCGTCACCTCGGCACCTTGTACCGCGACAACCCCTGGAGCCGGCTGGCGGAGGGTGAAATCGCGATCCCCGTGGGCAGCCTGTTCGCCACGGACGAAGCGCAGAACCCCTTGTTGCGCCAATGGGTGAAGCTCACCACCGGCCGTGACGACCGTGCGGCCATGGTGGAATTCTTCACCCGCTATATCGGTATCGCCGTCCCCGCCCTGCTCGGCATGTACCTCAAGTACGGTGTGGCGTTCGAAGCCCACCAGCAGAACAGCTTCATGGTCATGGGCACCGATGGCGCGCCGGCACGCCTGCTGATTCGCGACTTCGGCGATATCCGCATCGACCGTGCGAGCCTCCACGCCCACGGCCTCGATCTGGTTTTGCATGACCCGAAGATGACCCTGTTCGACGACGACGCCTTCGTCCGCGACAAGCTGCTGCACACCACCTTCATGTGCCACCTGGGTGAACTGGTGCTGCTCTGTGCGCGTCACTGGGAGGCAGCGGAAGCCGACCTCTGGGCGCTGCTCGCCCGCCAGGTCGAACACTGCTTCGCGTCGCTCGAATCGCAGGTGCGCCCCGAGCGCTGGGCGCAGGAGCGTGAAGCCTTGCTCGAACTGGACTGGCCGGCCAAGTCGTTCATGCGCATGCGCCTGATCGACGGCCACGCCGACATCGTCGGGCGCCTGGCCAACCCCCTGCGAGCAGGTGCCGATGAACGCTAATGCATTCGCCTTGCGACTGCTGATCGTCATCCAGCTGCTGTCGATGGGCGCCATGGAAATGAGCGGCCCCTTCTGGCCGCTGCAGATCCAGGCGCTGGCAGGTGACATCGGCAGCAACCTGACCGCCGTACTGTCTACGGCGGTCTACGCCGGGCCCATGGTGGCGGCGATGTTGCTGACCCCCTTCTGGGGGCGGCTGGGTGACCGTACCGGCCACAAGCCCATGATCCTGCGGGCATTGCTGGCCCTGGCTGTTTGCCAGGGCCTGGCAGCGGTCATCAGCAATGCCTGGGGACTGGTCGCCATCCGCATCGCCCAAGGTGCACTGGCCGGCTTTCTCGCTGCGGCCCAGGCCTATGCGCTGCACTGGTGCGATGCCTCCTCGCGTGGCCGCACCCTGGCTCACCTGCAGTCGGCCACCGCTGTGGGGTCGTTGCTGGGCCCGGCACTGGGCGGATGGCTGATCGACAGTTCCGGCTTCGCCCTGCTCTGCTTCAGCGCCACCGGCATCTGTCTGGCCTGTGCCTTGGCCGCCCTCTGGCTGCCAGCGGACCCACCGCATCATCGGCCGTCGAAACAACCGGGCAGTCATGCCGAGGCCCTGCCCAGGCGCTGGCTCGGCGGGATCCTGCTGGTCATCGTGCTGATCCAGGCCGCCAAGATCATGCCGCAGCCGTTCTATGCCCTGTATGTCTCGCAAGTGCTCGCGGCACCCAGCTGGCTGATCGGCGCAACCTATGGCGCCAGTGCGCTGACCCTGGCGCTCTCGGCGCCGCTGTGGGGGCGGCTGTTCGATCGCCTGCAACCCGCACGCACCCTGAGGGTGATCGAGCTGGTCGCCTGGTTGTGCGCAGCCACCCTGGCCGCGACGGCCCTGGTCGGAGAATGGCCGGCCTTCCTGGCCACCCGGCTGATCTGGGGTGCCTGGCAAGGCGCCTTGCTACCGGTGGCCTACATGCTGATCGCCTCGACGGTCAGTCAGCAGCACCAAGGCTTCGCCATGGGCCTGGGCAACAGCGCGGCCAAGGCCGGCGCCTTGCTCGGCACCGTGCTCGGTGGCGTCGCCATGGCCATCGCCGGCCTGCACCATGCCTTCTGGTTCGTCGCCCTGGCCTACCTGGGTGCCGCGCTGTTCATCGGCATCATACGGCGCAGCCACAACGCGTCAGCTTCGTTCTTTTCTGCCACCCCTTCAAATAACACTTAGAAAAGCCCTGCCATGAAACCCTCTCGACTTTCGCTGTTGATTTCCTTGACTGCCGCCTTCGGCCCGCAGGCCTGGGCCGAAGAGACACCGCACGACGATGCCGTGCAGTTGCAAGCGACGGTGACCTCCGCCACCCGTGTCGAATCGACGATCGCGTCCATTCCGGGCTCGGTGCAGGTCATCGACGCACCTCAGATCCGCGAACAGATGGGTGCCGGCCGCCGGGTTGCCGACATCCTCGGACAACTCATCCCCGGCCTTGCCCCGTCCAGCGGCGGCATGAGCAACTACGGCCAGACCCTGCGTGGTCGCAACATGCTGGTATTGATCGACGGGGTGTCGCAGAACGCCACCCGTGACAACTTCCGCCAGCTCAACAGCATCTCGCCCGACAGCATCGAGCGCATCGAAGTCATCTCCGGGGCCAGCAGTGTGTATGGCGCCGGCGCCTCCGGCGGGATGATCAACATCATCACCAAGCGCAACCAGGGCCAGGACCTCGCCTTCACCAGCAAGCTGGGGATGACGACAGGCGACAACTTCAGCCACAAGGGCTTCGCGTACGAAGGTTTCCAGAGCGCAACAGGCCGCCAGGGCCCGGTGGACTGGTACCTGTCCGGCGCGTACACCCAGCGCAACGACCAGTTCGATGCCGACGGCAAGCGCATCCCCCAGGACACGTCGCAAGGGTCGAACATGGACACCGACACCTACGACCTGCAGGGGCGCTTCGGCTTCGAGCTCGATGACGACAAGAAGCTGACCCTCGGCCTGCAGGACTACAAGGACGAGCAGGACACGGCCTACACCAAGGACCCGCGCAACACCCGCGAAGCGGTCGCGGTGAAAGGCCTGGAACTGGATGACCAGCCCTCGACGCACAACCGCGCCGCCAACCTCAACTACACGGACCAGGACTTCTTCGGCCAGGGCCTGAACATCGAAAGCTACTGGCGAAAATCCGAAGCCCTGTTCTTCCCGGATATTTCACGCGGGCGGGCCGGCGTTTCGGCCACCGACAGCGAAACCACCGTCTACGGCGTACGCACGGCCATCGATACACCACTGCCAGACATCGGGCCGGCCACCGGCAGCCTGGTGTGGGGTGCGGACTACAGCCACGAATTCGCCCGCCAGCGCGGTGATCAGTACACCGTCAACGGCCTGAACTACCAGAAGACCGGCACCACCTACGAGCTGGGCCCGGACCTGGAAACCACCACCCGCGCGCTGTTCGCGCAAATGGCCTGGGATGTGGGCGACTGGACCTTCCGTGGCGGGGTGCGGCGTGAATGGATCGAAAGCAAGGTCGAAGACAGCATCGCCTATGGTGAGATCGTCCAGACCGGCAACCGGGCCACGTTGCCAGGCGGTACCCTCAAGTACGACGACACCCTGTACAACCTCGGCGCGGTCTACCACGTCACCGAGAACCAGGACCTGTTCGCCAATTTCAGCCAGGGCTTCTCGCTGCCGGATATCCAGCGCTTCCTGCGCGACGTGAACAGCAGCTACAACATCCAGAACCTGAATGCGCAAGCGATCAAGGTCGACAGCTATGAACTTGGCTGGCGCGGCAACTGGAACCCGCTGCAAGCGCAGGTGACGGTGTACAACAATACCTCGGATGTCACCCAGTTCTTCGACGCCAACGACCGCGTGCTGCGCCTGATCAACCAGAAGGAGCGTGTGCGCGGCATCGAGAGCAGCCTGACCTGGTACATGACCGAGCGCTGGTCGGTGGGCGGTACCTACGCCTACGCCAAGGGTGAAACCGAACAGAACGGCAAATGGATCGACCTGCCGGCAACCCGCATCGCCCCCGCCAAGACCACGCTGTTCGTCGGCTATGCCAACGATGACTACAGCGTGCGCCTGCAAGGCATGCAGGTTGCCGATTACGATGCCGCCGCCAAGGACAACAACGGCCGCGAAATCGACGGTTACACCTTGGTCGACCTGATCGGCACCCTGAATCTTCCCAAGGGCCGCCTGGAGGGGAGCATCCACAACCTGACCAACCGCAGCTACGAAACGCTGCTGACGCAAGCCAGCGGCAGAGCGCCGTTCCCCAACGCTGAGGGCCGTACATTCAGCGTGGCATACACCTTGGACTGGTAACGGCATGGCCACGATTCAGACAACAAGAGTGCGCTCTGTTCGTGGCCCGTCAATCCGTGCAGCTCAAACCCACTGCCCCGGGTTCGATCATGATGCGGGCCCATTTACCGGCTGAGCCGCGTACCTGGCACTAGCAGGTCTGGCCTCTTCGCGGGCACGCCCGCTCCCACAGGGTTGTCACTGCCCTCAAGCACTGGACAGTACCTGTGGCAGCAGCCTTGTGCTGCGAAAGCGCCGCGCAGCGACCCCGTCCTACAACCCAAACTCAGAATCATCCCCTTCCATGTAGGCAATTTCCCAAACATACTGGCAAACCACTCAAACTGTTGCGACGGATTGGGTCGCGCCCTAGTCTCGCCTTGTCGTTGCCAAATCAACGACCGGCTTTGACAGGCCGATTACTCAAGTTTCCGTTGCAGCGCTTTGTGGCAGCTGTGCATGGGGCACATTCGTGTGCGCCGGGTTCCTTGGGTACCGGTCTGTCAACCCATGTATAACTGCCTCCATTCGTTTGACAGCGTTGCCAGGCGGCTCCATTTACCCAAGGAGCTTTCATGCGCAAGATAGTCCCCGATCCACCCCACTCCCTCGATTCCACCCGGGCGCTACAGGACACCCTGATCCAATCCTCAGAGTACGTACTCTGCGCGCTGGTCGTCGCTCGCCAGTCCGTGCAACTCAAACCCACAGCCCCAAGTTCGATCGTGATGCAGGCCGTGATCCATGAAATGGAGGCGTACAGGGCCTGGTCGAGTCGGCGTTGATGCAATTGCAAATGCAGGCCCATTTACCGGCTGAGCCACGCACCTTGCACTAGCAGGCCTGGCCTCTTCGCGGGCACGCCCGCTCCCACAGGGGTAATCATTGCACTCAAGTACTGCGCCGTACCTGTGGGAGCGGGCGCGCCCGCGAAGAGGCCGGCCCAGACACTCAAGACTAAGGGTGAAAAACAATGCCCACCGACGACACGAAACAACCCACCACAGTCGGCAAGACCTGCTTCTACCAAGGCGAAAACAACACCCACCCGCTGTTCCGCATCGCCCCCGGCATCCCCTGCCAGGACGCCCGCGAGCAGGCCTCCGAACTGATGGGCTACGTCCGCGACCTGATCATTACCGGCCTGATGGACGGCGACCAGAAACTGATCTGGGCATCGCATTACCTCAGTGCGATGGCGAAAGCGCTGCTCGATGATGCAGAGTTGGGGATGATGAAAAAGTAAGAAACCAGGAAGGCCCCTGGAGACGTGAACATCCAGGGGGCCTCTACCGCATTCAATGCCTGACGGATCAACACAGAGTCATCAAACGAGCGAAGGAATTCCTGATGCTGTACGAGGTAAACAATGATGAACGAAGAATTCACCCCCGAGGACATGCCAATCCTTGAGCTGGACTTGAGCAATCAGCAGGCAGACGACCGTGCAGCACTGGTAAAGGACGCCATTGAACTGTGTGTACTCAAGGGTGCGGGCAGCCTTCAGGCCGTGGCTAATTGCCTGATCGAACGCAACATTCCCACTGCCCGAGGTGGCCAATGGTCGCCAACAGCAGTAATGCGTGTGATGCAGCGTCTGGGCTTGGAACTGACTAAGACCGCCAGTACCCCTGTCAGCTTGTAGGAAGCGATTCCAGCAGCGTTAGGGGGCGATAGGTCCGCCCCCCTGATATTCGAGAAAGATAGTCTAAAACCGCCCTCCTACGGCCCCGCCGGATTAAACCTCGACCCACATTTGGTCATATGTGACCGATTACCTCCAACATATTTATCCGGATCCACAGATGGTGCTAAGTTGCACCCTCACGCCGTTAGAAAGCTAGCTCGTTGATCCGCCTCGAATCGTTATGGGTGGCTCAAGGAGTCTCAAATTTAGGAGTTGTAGGATGTCAGGGCCGGAAAAAATATTTTGCTGTTTTACTTTAGAACAGAAGCAATATCTTGGCGAGCTCATTCTAAGTGGTGAGGACTCATCTTTGATGCTCCATAGTCGGCATCAGATACCTTACACCCCCGAACCACACGCCCTGTTTGGCGAGACTGTAGACTATCAAAAGATAAGCCTCTTCGACTGCATCGGCGATCCATCCTTCCCCGAAGGGATGCATCCAAAATTTATTTACAAACGAACTTGTTTTCCTCACTACGCGGCCATCGGCTCACGACATATTGAAGAGCATGAACCACTATTTGGATCGGTCTCATTCTGTACGGATGACTTAGGACTAATATTTGCTAATAGAGGGACATTTGGTTCAGCTCATCCCGCACCAGAAGATTTGCAAAACCTACTAGACAAAACCTTTGATGCAAGGGTAGTGACCGTAAATCATAATCCGCTCATCTTCTATTTCTCAGGGAGTAAAGATGATATTGATGTAGACATCTCAGAGGGTAAGTTTTCCACATTCCAGGGATTCGGAACCAAGATCAGCGACCACGAGGGGATTCAGTGCACCCCGGAATCGACAGCGACATTTAAGTTTGGAAGCATCAAAACATTAAGTGGGGTTATTGACGAGCTTGTGGCCTTGTTGTTGTTTTTGAGCGTTGTTGCTGGGCGCCAACAAAGCATCACGAAAGTTACTGCCGAAATCTTTGATCCAAAACTGGAGGCCAGTTCAGGAGCACATGAGAAAGTCGATATATACTGGAGCTTAGCCCCAACTACAGGAAAGAATGGCGCCAGCAACATTCGAGACATGCCGGTAACACCACAGATTGATAGTCATCAGTTCTACCAAATCTTTAACTGCTGGATGCAGAGACATAAAGAATGGTTGCCCTCTAGGCTACGGATTCTTAACTCGCAAAACGTTGGGCGCCACTACGACGAAAACAGGCTGGTGGCTGCCGCAAACGCCTTCGACATCCTTCCAGACTCCACGTACCCTGAGACAGGAGAGTTATCACCTTCCGCCAAAGAAGCTAGGCTGAAGTGCAAGGCGATCATGAAAGAGCTAGACTCAGGCCCAGAGCGTGAGCAGATAATGAATACGCTGGCTTTCTGGGGCGGTAAAAATCTTAGACTAAAAGTACTAAGTCGCTCTCGGATAGTTCGTGACGCACTGGGCGAAAACTTAGAGGATCTGGACGCCGTGCTAATAGTTGCGGTTCTCGCGAGAAATTATTTTGTACACGGCACCAACAAATTCGGGTGGGAGAATTATAGCGATCTTATTACCTTCTTCACCGATGCTCTTGAGTTTGTATTCGTCGCATCCGACCTCATAGAATGCGGTTGGAACGCAGCCGACTGGTCAGATAGATGCAGAGGTTACTCACACCCACTCGCCACCTTCATGAGAAGCTATAACAGCGATTTAGCCAAATTCAGATTAGCGGAAGCGGCAGCGAAAGGGGCTCAGGGTATTAGTTAGATCCAGTGCGGCGCTGATATGTCCCGCACAGTTCAACGTGCGGGGCTACACCTGCTGTTACGCTAGAGCGAAGTCCTTATAAGCCTCTCAAAGTAACGGCTATTTGCCCTGATGGCTTTTAGAGTCACCCAACTCTGCCTGCAATCCTTTCATTGCATCGCTGTATTCAGCCTCCATAACTGCCCAACTGCGTTCGAGTCTCCGCTCCATGTCTGCAACGTCGCAGAATAAGCTCAGTTCATTACGGATGCACGCGGTTAGTTTGAGCTGAATCTTAGAAAGCTCTTTCATTCTCGGTAGTAAGTCTCTGTTGAATTCAAGCAGCCGCTCATTGCGTTGATCATGTGCTGCCGCCCGAGCATCAGCGTACTCTTGTGACTGATTGCTAAACCACTCATAAGATCGTTGCAGTGCTTGGAAAACCACTATGTCTTGACGAGCTTCTTCAGTGAAGCTATGCATTTGCTGCAATATTCTAGAGGCATCTGCAAATGACTTATTGTAAAGGTCGTCATTGATTTGAATGTCAGACTGTGCATCCTGCAATGGCACCATTTTTGGCAATATGCTCAAGATTAGGATGCCATAGGCCTGACTTAAGTCTTCTGCTACTTTGGCCGTTTCAGGCTCAGCAACAATCTTCAGCTTTTCCATAGAAGCAGTAATCGTGTGCAGCTCAGCATTCACATCTGTTTTGGTCAGATCTCGACTCGCGATTGTGCTCATGTGGATGTATGTAGAAGATATGTCTTCGATCGCCTTTAGGTAAACTTCCTTACGTAAATTGCTAATCTTGTCTTTAGCTTTTTCGCTAGCGTCGTGCTTAAGTTGCATTTCGAGGCGTTTATCACTGCTGTGGTTCGAGATCAACACCCCTGCAAGGGCGCTCGAAGCGGCGACAATACCCGACCACACCGCAGACGGGATTAATCCTAGGTACTCAACGAATTCAAGCGACATCAATGCCCCTCGCCCTATGACGTTATTTGGTTTCCGCCAAGTTATCACTAGCCATCACCCGTTCACAGACGGTGGCAGTGTTACGAGCGAAGGTCGACTACCCACCGTGAGAGGCTAGTCGAAGACTGCGGTGTGATCATCCAAGCACCACCTGTACGCGTATGGGGTATTTAGCATCTAAGGCAGTGGCACAAGCTGAGGATGGTTACGTACAAATGCTACGTACAATCCAAGAACGAAAAAGCCCCGCAGACGTTAATCTGCGGGGCTTCATCTTGTATGGCGGAGAGATAGGGATTTGAACCCTAGGTACTGTTGCCAGTACAACGGATTTCGAATCCGTCCCGTTCGACCACTCCGGCATCTCTCCAATGCCGCGCATCATACCAGCGTTCTTTCGAAAGGCAAATCTTTTTTTCAAAAAAATCGCGTGGTATCAGGCGCTTGCGTGAACGTAGCGCTTACAGCGGCACGCCCAGGCGCTTGGCAACTTCTTCGTAGGCTTCGATCACGTCGCCCAGGCCCTGGCGGAAGCGGTCCTTGTCCATCTTCTTGCGGGTTTCCTTGTCCCACAGGCGGCAGCCGTCCGGGCTGAACTCGTCGCCCAGCACGATCTGGCCGTGGAATACACCGAACTCCAGCTTGAAGTCGACCAGCAGCAGGCCGGCGTCATCGAACAGCTTGCTCAGCACTTCGTTGACCTTGAGCGACAGCTTTTTCATTTCTGCCAGTTGCTCGGCGGTGCCCCAGCCGAACGCGACAACGTGGGATTCGTTGATGAAGGGGTCGCCCTTCTCATCGTTCTTCAGGAACAGTTCGAAGGTGGACGGCTCCAGCTTGATGCCCTCCTCCACGCCCAGGCGCTTGACCAGGCTGCCGGCGGCGTAGTTGCGCACCACGCACTCGACCGGGATCATGTCCAGCTTCTTCACCAGGCACTCGTTGTCGCCCAGCAGCTTGTCGAACTGGGTCGGCACGCCGGCTTCTTCCAGTTTCTGCATGATGAAGGCGTTGAACTTGTTGTTCACCATGCCTTTGCGGTCGAGCTGTTCGATGCGCTTGCCGTCGAATGCCGACGTGTCGTTGCGGAACAGCAGGATCAAGCGGTCGGCGTCGTCGGTCTTGTAAACCGATTTGGCCTTGCCGCGGTAGAGTTCGTCGCGTTTTTCCATGATTGGGCTCCGCTTGCTTGAGGTGTTGGGCTAGGCGATTTCACGCCAGTCGAGCCCGTGTTCCTGATTCGCCACCTGGAGCCAGTCCGGGTCGCACCCAAGGGTGTCGACAAAGCACTGGCGCGCCAGATGTGGCAGGTTGTTCTTGCTGCTGAGGTGGGCCAGCACCAGGTGTTGCAGGTTGCTCCAGCCCAACTCGTGCACCAGGCGCGCGGCCTGGTGATTGTTCAAATGCCCTTGCATGCCACCCACCCGCCGCTTCAGGAAGGCCGGGTAGTGCCCGCGCGCCAGCAGGTCGCTACAGTGGTTGGCCTCGATCAACAGAGCATCCAGCCCTTGGTAGCGCTCCAGCAGCCGCGTGTCGTACGAGCCCAGGTCGGTCAGCATGCCGAAGCGCCGCTGGCCATCGCTGATCACGTACTGCAGCGGCTCGTAGGCATCGTGCTCGACCCGCGCCGCAGTCACTTCCAGGCTGCCGATCGGCAGGCTTTCGCCGCAAGCGAGAAAACCGGCCACCTCCACCGGTTTGCGCATGCCGCGCAAGGTCCCTTGGCTGAGGTAGACCGGTACATTGTAGCGCCGCGACAGCAAGCCGACCCCATGCACGTGGTCGGCATGTTCGTGGGTAACCAATACCGCACTGAGCTGGGCCGGCGACACGCCGAGCAGCGCCAGGCGCCGCTCGGTCTCGCGCAGGGAAAAGCCGCAATCGACCAGGATGAAGGTGTCACCACTGGCGATCAGCGTGCCGTTTCCCTGGCTGCCGCTTCCGAGTACCGCGAAGCGCACTTAGCCCAGGTGATCCTGGATGGCGCTGAGTACGCGGCGGGCAACATCGGCCGGGGCCACGGTGTTGATGTTCTTCTCGACCGTGACCTGCACGCTCTCACCGACCTTGCTCAGGCGTACCTGATAACGCTCGGCACGGGCTTCACGCTCTTCCTTGGTCGGTTCGCTGCCAAACATGCGGCCGAAGAAACCAGGCTCGTTCTGCTTGTCTTCCGGCTTTTCCGACAGGTTGATGTAGTACAGGCCCAGGCTGCGGTTGATGTCCTCGACGCGCCATTCGCCGCCCTGCTCCAGGGCACGGCCCACGCTGGACCAGGCGCGGTCCAGGTCGGCACCCAGGTACAGCACCGGGTTGCCACTGCCGTCTTCGCTCAGGCTGACGCGGCTGGGGGCGTCGAAGTCGCGCGCGGCCAGCAGCGATACCGAACCGCCCTTCTCGGCACTGCGGTTCATGCTGGCGAGCATTTCGTCGACCAGCAGGGCATCGGCCCCGGTATTGCTGGAGGTAGACGGGAATGCAGGCTCGGCCGTGCTGCCAGCCGGGCGCTCGACGCTGACCACGTACACCTCGGAGGTGTTGCGCTGCACGCCAGGCTCCATGCGAACGCGCACGCGCACTTCGCTGTCACTGCTGCTGGCCGTGCTGGCCAGGCGCTGGCCGAGGGAGGCCGAGAGTTCATCGAAACGCTGCCAGGTGGTGTTGAACTCACCGGTCTGCGGACGCTCTTCGGCGATGCGGAAGCCGTTGTCCTCGAAGAACTGACGCGCCACCGGCCACACCTCGGCCGGCGAGTGCTGGGCCAGCACCCAACGGCTGCTGCCGCTGCGCTGCAGGCTGTAGTCGGTGACCTGGGCGGCGCCACCGGTCAACGGTTGCGGGCGCGGCACTTCGAACTCGCCAGTGGCGTTGTCGTCGGCAACGTTACGCGGAATCGGCAGCAGCGGGTCAAGGCGCTTGACGTTGCTGGCGTCCGGCGGCAGCTGCATCGGCGCGGTCGGGTGCGCCTGCAGGTAATCGCTGCCGCGGTCGCGGAAATAGCCATCCTCGCCCCACAGCCAGCCACACCCACTGGTGCTGGAGATGATCAGGGCAAGGGCGGAAAGACCAGCCAGTCGCTTCATGCGGTGTACTTCCTCTTAAACCAGTACGCCGGACTGGCGCAAGGCAGTACGGACTTTTTCGTGGCAGCCTTCGCTCAGCCAGGTCAGTGGCAGGCGAATGCCCTTGTGCATCAGGCCCATTTCGACGAGTGCCCATTTCACCGGGATCGGGTTGGACTCGCAGAACAGGTCTTTGTGCAGCGGCATGAGTTTTTCGTTGATTGCGCGGGCCTTCTCGGCATTGCCCGCAAGGGCGGCCTCGCACAGGTCGGCCATTTCGCGCGGGGCGACGTTGGCGGTAACGGAAATGTTGCCCTTGCCGCCCATCAGGATCAGCTCGACGGCGGTCGGGTCGTCACCGGACAGGACGATGAAATCGCGGTCGACGCCATCGAGGATGGCCTTGGCGCGGGCCAGGTCGCCGGTGGCTTCCTTGATGCCGATGATGTTCTTGACCTTCGACAGGCGGACCACGGTCTCGGCCTGCATGTCGCAGGAGGTGCGGCCGGGTACGTTGTAGAGGATCTGCGGGATGTCGACGGCTTCGGCAATGTGCTTGAAGTGCTGGTACAGGCCTTCCTGGGTCGGCTTGTTGTAGTACGGCACGACCAGCAGGCAGGCGTCGGCACCAGCGCTCTTGGCGTTCTGCGTCAGGTGCACGGCTTCGGCAGTGGAGTTGGCACCGGTGCCGGCAATGACCGGGACGCGGCGGCTGCTGCGCTTGACACGCTCGACCACGTGCTTGATGACCAGGATGTGTTCTTCGACATCCAGCGTGGCCGACTCGCCGGTGGTGCCGACAGCGACGATCGCGTGGGTGCCGTTTTCCAGGTGGAAGTCTACAAGTTTGTCGAGGCTGTCCCAGTCAAGACGCCCTTGTGCATCCATGGGAGTGACCAACGCCACCATACTGCCCGCAATCATGTAACTGCTCCTGCCGGAAAAAGAGAGCGGTAATGGTACTGGGGGCATCGGCCTTGCACAAGCGAAGCAGGCGGGCGGAGCATTCCCCTCGGCGCCTTATTTCGCTACCCTTGATGCTTTGATCGGTGCAGCGCGGCCCGCCGGGCCGTCGACCTTGCTCCCCGCCAGCGTCCACGACCTCGCATGCGAGCCCAGGGGCCTGCCGACAGGAGGCTTTCGCCCGTCCTGTGCCGACCGCTCATCGCTTTAGGAATGCTGCATGTCCACCCCCACCGTCCGCGAACAATTCCTTGTCATCAGTGCCCTGGGCCCGAACCCCATGGAACTGGCCAACGTCCTCAGCCGCGCTGCGTTCGAGAACCGCTGCGCGGTGGTCACCTCGCGCCTGAGCCGCCATGGCGAGACCAGCGCCCTGGTACTGCAGGTGGGTGGCAGCTGGGATGCCCTGGCACGCCTCGAAGCCATGCTGCCGGGCCTGGGCAAGAAGCACGGCCTGACCCTCGACGTGGTGCGCAGCGCCGACCAGGAAGTGCGCCCGCAGGCCCTGCCCTATGTGGCCTACGTCAGCGCCGCCTACCGCCCGGACATCATCAACGAGCTGTGCCAGTTCTTCCTCGACCACCGCGTCGAGCTGGAAGCCATGACCTGCGATACCTACCTGGCGCCACAAACCGGCAGCAGCATGCTCAATGCCCAGTTCACCGTGATCCTGCCGGCCGGCACCCAGATCAGCTGGCTGCGTGACCAGTTCCTCGACTTCGCCGACGCGCTGAACCTGGATGCGCTGATCGAGCCCTGGCGCCCACAGAACCCCATGTAAGGAGCCACCATGGCCGTAGCACTCGACCAACCGGTCGCCGATTTCCAGGCCCAGGCTACCAGCGGGCAAACCGTGAGCCTGGGCGAACTCAAGGGCCGCCAGGTGGTGGTGTACTTCTACCCGAAGGACAGCACGCCGGGCTGCACCACCGAAGGCCAGGGTTTCCGTGACCAGCATGACGCCTTTGCCGCGGCCAACACCGTGGTGTTCGGTGTGTCGCGCGACGGCATCAAGTCGCATGAGAACTTCAAGGCCAAGCAAGGCTTCCCGTTCGAGCTGATCAGCGACAAGGACGAGGCGCTGTGCCAGCTGTTCGACGTGATCAAGCTGAAGAAGCTGTATGGCAAGGAATACCTGGGCGTCGACCGCAGCACCTTCCTGATCGACAAGGACGGTGTGCTGCGCCAGGAATGGCGTGGGGTGAAGGTGCCGGGGCATGTGGATGCCGTGTTGGCTGCTGCCCAGGCCTTGAACAAGGCTTGAGATTGCTGTGGGCTGCTTTTGCAGCCCTTTGCGGGCACGCCCGCTCCCACAGAAATCGAGCCGGAACCTGTGGGAGCGGGCGTGCCCGCGAAGGGCCGCAAAGCGGCCCCAATTACATCAAAGCATCGGCGAAACACTCGGCTCCTGCCGCGGCCAGGCATCCAGCACGGCCTTGATCAAGGTCGCCAGCGGGATCGCGAAGAAGATCCCCCAGAACCCCCACAGCCCGCCAAACAGCAATACCGCGCAAATGATCGCCACCGGGTGCAGGCTCACCGCCTCGGAGAACAGCAGCGGCACCAGCACGTTGCCGTCCAGCGCCTGGATGATCGCGTACACCGTCATCAGGTAGATGAACTGGTCACCCCAACCCCACTGGAACAAGGCAATCAGGGTGACCGGCACGGTGACCACCACCGCCCCCACGTACGGCACCACCACCGACAGCCCCACCAGCAGGGCCAGCAACGCGGCGTAGTTGAGCCCGAGGCTGATGAAGGCGATATAAGTGGCAATGCCGCAGATCAGGATTTCGATGCCCTTGCCGCGGATATAGTTGGCAATCTGCCGGTTCATCTCGCTGCCCACGCGGTTCAGCAGGGTGCGCTGGCGCGGCAGGTAGCCGCTGACCCAGCGGCCGATCAGTTCGCGGTCCTTAAGGAAGAAAAACACCAGGATCGGCACCAGCACCAGGTAGATCATGGCGTTGACCAGCAACGGCAGGCTGGACAGCGAGAAGGTCAGTGCCCATTGGCCGAACTTGCCGATCTCCCCGCGCACCGACTCGATGGCGTGCAGCACCTGCTCGTCCGATACCAGGTGCGGGTAACGCTCGGGCAATAGCAACAGCAGCGACTGCCACTTGCCGAGCATGCCCGGCAGCTCGTTGAACAGGGTGATCAACTGGTGCCACAGCAGCGGCACCAGCACCAGCATGAACACCGCCAGCGCACCGATGAACAGGGCGAACACCAGCATCACCGCCAACCGGCTCGGTACCCGCAGGCGCTCCAGGGCATTGACCAGCCCCTGCATGAGGAACGCCAGCACCATGCCCGCCAGCACCGGCGCGAGCATGCCGCCCAAGGTCAGTACTGCAGTGAAAGCCAGGAACAGCAAGACCGCCAGCACCACCGCTTCCTCATCCGAGAAGTAGCGCTGCATCCAGTCGCGAAGCACTTTGAACATTGACGATCCTTGGAAAGACTCAGGCCTTGCGTAGCCAGTAAGTGTAGGTGCCAGCCTCGGCCGTCTCCTGCAGCAGGGTATGACCGGCCAGGCGGGCGAAAGTGCGGAAGTCGCGCTGTGAACCGGCGTCGGTGGCGATTACCTTGAGCACCGCGCCGCTGGCCAGGCGGTTGAGCTCCATCTTGGCCTTCAGCAGCGGCAACGGGCAATTCAGCCCGCTGGCGTCCAGCTCGGCGTCACAGGTCAGGGTGTCACTCATTGCGGGGCTCTCCAAAGGCATCGCCAGGCTGCTTCTCGATCAGGTCGGCTAGGATAGCGCCACTGGTCGCCAACGTGTGAGCCCGCTACAGTAGGTATCTTTGACCGACGCGAGTTTCATGCATGAATCTACTGCGCCCTACCCTGCTGACGCTGGCCTGCCTGATGGCCCTCCCCGGCCATGCTGACGACCTGCCATCACTGGGCGACGCCAGTTCCGCGATCGTTTCGCCACAACAGGAGCACCAGCTTGGCCGTGCCTGGCTGAGCCTGCTGCGTGGCCAGGTCAACCAGCTGAACGATCCGCAGCTCAAGGATTATGTCGAAACCAGCGTGTACCGGTTGGCCGAGACCAGCCAGCTACAGGACCGGCGCCTGGAATTCATCCTCATCGACAGCCGTGAACTGAACGCCTTCGCTGCCCCGGGCGGCATTGTCGGGGTCAACGGCGGGCTGTTCCTCAACGCCCAGACCGAAGGCGAGTACGCCTCGGTACTGGCCCACGAACTGGCGCACTTGTCGCAACGCCACTTCGCCCGCGGCGTCGAGGCCCAGCAGCGCATGCAGCTGCCGATGATGGCGGCGCTGCTGGCCGGTATCGTGCTGGCGGCGGGCGGCGGTGGCGATGCCGGTATCGGCGTGATCGCCGGCACCCAGGCGGCGGCGATCCAGGAACAGCGCCGCTTCTCGCGGCAGAACGAACAAGAAGCCGACCGCATCGGCATCCAGAACCTGGAAAAGGCCGGTTACGACCCGCGCAACATGCCGACCATGTTCGAGCGCCTGGCGCGGCAGTACCGCTATGACGCCAAGCCACCGGAATTCCTGCTGACCCACCCGGTGACCGAGTCGCGTATCGCCGACACCCGCAACCGTGCCGAGCAGGCACCCAAGGGCGGTGTCGAGGACAGCATGCGCTACCAGCTGATCCGTGCCCGGGTGGCACTGACCTACGAAGGCACCCCGGGGCTGGCGGCCAAGCGTTTCCGCGCCCAGCTCGACGAAGACCCGAAGCTGGACGCCGCGCGCTACGGCCTGGCCCTGGCGCAGATCAAGGGCGGCCAGCTCAACGAAGCGCGTGAGCTACTCAAGCCACTGCTGGCCAAGGCGCCCAACGACATCACCTACAACCTGGCGCAAATCGACCTGGACATCACCAACAACCGCCTGGCCGATGCCCAGCAGCGGGCCGAGCGCATGCAGGGGCTGTACCCGGGCAACTACCCGCTGAAGCAGGTACGTGCCGATTTGCTGGTGAAGCAGAACAAGCCAGCCGAGGCCGAAAAGGTGTTGGACGAACTGGTGAAGAGCCGCCCGGATGACCCGGACGTGTGGTACGACATGGCGGAAGTGCGTGGCTTGTCGGGCAATACCATCGGCTTGCACCGCGCGCGGGCTGAATACTTCACGCTGGTGGGGGATTTCGACCAGGCGATCCAGCAGCTGGATTACGCCAAGCGTCGGGCTGGCGGCAACTTCCCGCTGGCAGCGCAGATTGACCAGCGTCAGCGCGAGATCATGGAGCAGCAGCGCATGGTGCGGGAGATGATGGGGCGCTGAGGGCCATTCGCGGGCAGGCCCGCCCCCACAGCTCCTGCACCGCCCTTACAAGCGCTGCGGTACCTGTGGGAGCGGGCCTGCCCGCGAAGAAAGCGACGCGGTCTGGCGTCAGGCGTTACCGGACAACTTCAGGCGTGCCGCCTGGGTAAAGTCCAGCATGCGGTTCAGCGGCTTGATCGCCTTCGGCACCAGCGCCGGGTCGACGAAGATCTCGTTGGTGCCCTTGCGCAGGCAATCCAGCACCCGCTCCAGGGTATTCATCGCCATCCACGGGCAGTGCGCACAGCTGCGGCAGGCCGCGCCGTTACCGGCAGTCGGGGCCTCGACGAACGCCTTGTCCGGGCACAGCTGCTGCATCTTGTAGAAGATGCCGCGGTCGGTGGCGACGATGAAGGTCTTGTTCGGCAGGGTCTGGGCAGCCTTGATCAGCTGGCTGGTGGAGCCGACCGCGTCGGCCAGTTCGATCACCGCCTCGGGCGACTCCGGGTGCACCAGGATCGCTGCATCCGGATACAGCGCTTTCATGTCGGCCAGCTGGCGCGACTTGAACTCTTCGTGAACGATGCAGGCACCGTCCCACAGCAGCATGTCGGCACCGGTTTGCTTCTGGATATAGCGGCCCAGATGCTGGTCGGGGCCCCAGATGATGGTTTCGCCGTTGTCCATCAGGCTTTCGACGATTTCCAGCGCGCAGCTTGAAGTCACCACCCAGTCGGCACGGGCTTTCACCGCCGCAGAGGTGTTGGCGTAGACCACCACGGTGCGCTCGGGGTGCTGGTCGCAGAAGGCCGAGAACTCTTCCACCGGGCAGCCCAGGTCGAGCGAGCAGGTAGCCTCCAGGGTCGGCATCAGCACGCGCTTTTCCGGGGTGAGGATCTTGGCGGTCTCGCCCATGAAACGCACACCGGCAACCACTACGGTTTGCGCCGGGTGGTTCTTGCCGAAGCGGGCCATTTCCAGCGAGTCGGACACGCAGCCGCCGGTTTCTTCGGCCAGCGCCTGGATGACCGGGTCGCAGTAGTAATGGGCGACCAGCACGGCGTTCTGCGCCTTGAGCTCGGCAGCGATGGCCGCACGGTATTCGGCCTCCTGCTCGGCTGTCAGCGGGTTGGGCTGCTTGGCGTCGAGGTGGGCCTGAACCAACAGGCGTTCGGAAATCTGGGTCATGATCGCTGGACCTGCAGGCGCGTGCGCGCGTCAAATCGAGTGTATCACCCGGCCCTGACAGATCGGCTAAGGGTGCCGGACGGCACGCAGGCCGCCACGGCCCTCTGCGGGCGCGGATTATTATCGGAGGCCGAAGGCTACAGATAATCCGGCGATTTCTAAAGCGGTTTTTGTGTTGCCTGTGCCGGCGACCAGGCCGGCACAGGAGAAGCGATCAACCCTGCGGCGACAGCGCGCCCAGGTGCGAGGCCATGAGCATGGCGAACTCTTCCACGGTCATCTTCTGGCCGTTGAAGTCGACCATGCCGTCGGCATAGTGCAGGCTGCTCACCACATCGGTGCCCTGCACCGTGGCCATGCCGCTCTGCAGCGCCATCATGCCGACCATTTCCCCGGCCTGGCTCGATTGCAAGGCGATGGCCTGGGCGTCGGTCTGGCCATCGAGCAGCGCCTGCAAGGTCGCCAGGTCACCGATCATCGGCTTGGACAGCGACAGCTTGCTCTTCACCTCGGTGATCAGTTGCTTGCCGAGCTGATCGGGTGGCAGGTCGAAGCTCGCCGGGGCGGCAAAGCCCATCGACAGGTCGAAGCGGCTTTCGCCATTGGCAGTCTTGAACGACAGGTTTTCCACCGCCACCCGCGGCTTGGCGGCCAGCAGCTTCTGCAGGTCGGCCTGGAACCGGGCTTTTTCTGCCTCGTCCATCTGGATTTCCGGCATCGGCTCGCCGGCAGCCGCAGCCGCCTCGAACTCCGGCAGGTGCGACTGGTACCACGCCGACAGCGCCTGCAGCGCCGGCGCATTGAGCGAAGAGACGCTTACCGCCATCTGCGCCTTGCCCACCGCCCGGTCATCCCAGCGGATATCCTCTACCTTGTATTCCACGCGGCCACCGACAGTGTCCGCCCCTTCCAGGGTTTGCCGGATATTCTGCTGCAGGCCCTTGACCAGCAGCACCTGCTGCTTGGGCCCCAGGGTGACCTTGGTTTCGGCCAGCGCCAGGTCGACGTTGCCGACATAGATGGCCTCGTGCCCGGTAGCCGACAACTGGCCATCGATCTTCAGGCCCGTGAGTTCGACGGTGGCTGGCGGCTGGTCATCGCTTACCAGCTTCATCAGCAAACGGTCGGCCTGGCCGCTGAAGGTCGAGGCCTTGCCTTGCTGGTCACCACTGACCCGCAGCTGCATGCCAGAGAAGTCGAGGCGGCTGCCGTCCGCTTCATCAAGCTTGACCGGGGCAAACTGGACCAGGCTGGTGACATTGCCGTCGTAACCCAGGCTGGTCTGTGCAGTGACCGGAGCCTGCTCGCCCGCTGCCGCAAACCACGGCGCGGTGGTGTCGTCTTTCTGCAGCGTGCTGCTGCTGACCGCCAGCACCGGCATCAGCTGCAGCGCCTTGACCCGCGACCAGGGGAACGGGCCGTGCTCGATCTGGTCGGTCACGCCCACGTCGAAGCTCACCACTTCGCCATCGCCCAGGCGGATATCCCGGGCCTTGAGCCGGTACTGGGCGGTACTGCTGAAGAAACGTTGCTCCAGCGACACCCGCTCGATACTCATGCTGCCACCGGTGCTTGCCAGGGCCTTCTTGAGTTCGGTGTTGCTGCGCAGCAGGGCGTTGTCCAGCTCTGCGGGCAGCTGCTTGCCGGTGTACCAGGCGCCAACGGGAATTGCGACGGCGATGGCGATAGCCAGGCCGGAAAGGATGCCAACTGATTTCTTCATGAATGGAACCGATTTGTCCGTAAGGGGTTCGTAGGCGGCCCAGTGCCGCTGGACGGCAAGAGTACCACCGCAGCCCGCGCCTGGCGCTGGCCCAACGCGATAAATCCGGTTTTTGGGAAACGCCTGACAGGCCCTGCAAGGCAGGCTGTTGATTGTAAATTTTTACGAACACGCAGATTGATCAAAACCGCAAAAAAACGCGCACAAACCGAACAAAACCCAGGTTTGATCGATAGATATTTCAGTTACGTAACATCTTGTCATGTTTAACTTGACACCAACCTACGCATCGTTTTTTATTTTCACCACTTTGCGCGTTTCCCCGCGCCTCCCGCCGCTCCGACAAAAAAGGTGAACAACATGGAGCCCACCCGCTCGCCCTTGCCGCATGCGCAATACCCCGTGCCCGCCGTTTACGCCCAGTCGCAGGAGCCATGCCAGCATGCAGCCTGACTTCAGCGCTTCCGGCAACCCGCAACTGCGCAAAACCCTGCGCCTCTGGCACGTGATCATCATCGGCCTGGCCTACCTGACGCCAATGACCGTGTTCGACACCTTTGGCATCGTCTCCGGGATTACCGCCGGCCACGTACCCAGCGCCTACATCCTGGCGCTGGCGGGGATCCTGTTCACTGCCATCAGCTACGGCACCCTGGTCAGACGTTTCCCGCAATCAGGTTCGGCCTACACCTACACCCAACGCGCGATCAACCCACACGTGGGCTTTCTGGTCGGCTGGTCGTCGTTGCTCGACTACCTGCTGTTGCCGATGGTCAACGCACTGCTGGCGAAGCTGTACCTTTCGGCCATGTTCCCGGAAGTACCGGAGTGGATGTGGGTGGCCGGTTTCGTCACCCTGATCAGCCTGATCAACATGCGCAGCGTGAACCTGGTGGCGCACTTCAACCTGCTGTTCGTGGCGGTGCAGGTGGCGATCATCGCGGTGTTCATCTACCTGTGCGTGCGCGGCCTGGACGCGGGTGAAGGGCTGGGTACCGCGTGGAGCCTGCTGCCGTTCGCCGACGACCAGACCCAGCTCAGCGCCCTGGCGGCCGGTGCGACCATCCTGTGCTTCTCGTTCCTCGGCTTCGATGCGGTCACTTGCCTGTCCGAAGAAACCCGCGACCCAAGCAAGACCATCCCGCGGGCAATCTTCCTCACCGCCCTGATCGGTGGCGCGGTGTTCATCACCGTGTCGTACTTCATCCAGGCCTACTTCCCGACCATGGCACGCTTCCACGACCACGAAGCGGCACTGCCGGAAATCGCCCTGTATGTCGGTGGCAAGCTGTTCCAGTCGATTTTTATCGCCTGCACGGTGATCAATACCATCGCCTCGGGACTGGCCTCGCAGACCAGCGTGTCGCGCCTGCTGTACGTGATGGGCCGTGACAACGTGATCCCGGCCAGCCTGTTCGCCCGCCTGCACTCGCGTTACAAGACGCCGGTGCTGAACATTGCCGTGGTCGGGCTGATTTCGCTGTCGGCGATCTTCTTCGACCTGGTCACCGCCACGTCGATCATCAACTTCGGCGCCCTGGTCGCATTCAGCTTCGTCAACCTGTCGGTGATCAACCACTGCTACCTGCGCGAAGGCAAGCGCCAGGGCCTGGCCAACCAGCTGACGTACCTGGTCGCACCGACCATCGGCTTCTGCATCATCGTCTCGCTGTGGCTGGACCTGAATGCCAACTCGTTGCTGTTCGGCGGGGTCTGGGCCGTGCTCGGCGTGCTGTACCTGGCCTGGCTGACCAAAGCCTTCAGGGACTCGCCGCCCAACTACATTGCTGAATGACCCACGCTGCCGCCAACGCCCGCGCCTGTTCGCGGGCGTTGCATTTGATCGAAAAGGAAAGCCCTGATGCCGCTGCGTCGCCTCTCCATCCAGTGGAAAATCACCCTGCTTGCCGGCTTGTGCCTGCTGGCCATCGTCGCCCTGCTGGTGACAACCTCGCTGGCCCAGGCCCGGCGCAGCGCGGAACTGGTCAACCTGGCCAACACCGAAATGCTCGACAACAGCGCGCGCCAGCGCCTGCAAGCCCTTGCCGAAACCCAGGCGCTGCGTACCCAGCGCTATTTCATGGACGCCTATCAGTACGCCAATGGCTTCGCCCGCCTGGTGCAGGTACTCAAGGCCCGCGGCGGCAGCGACCTGCGTAGCGAACTGACGCGCCAGGCCCGTGCCAGCCTGGCCGACAACCCGGCTGTGATCGGCCTGTACCTGGTGTTCCAGCCCGACGCCCTCGGCCAGGACAGCCAGTATGTCGGCCAGGAGGCGACGGGCAGCAATGACAGCGGGCGCTTCTCGCTGTACTGGTCGCAGCCCAGCCCCGGCACCCTTGAGCTCGAAGCCATGCCGGAATCGATGCTCGGCGACGCCGGTATCGGCAGCAATGGCGTGGCGAAGAACCGCTGGCTGACCTGCCCGCAGGAGACTGCCAGCGCCTGCGTGCTGGAGCCCTACCTCGACGACGTGAATGGCCGCCAGGTGCTGATGACCAGCATTGCTCTGCCGCTGCTGGAGCACGGCAAGGTGGTCGGCGTGGTCGGCCTGGACATCGGCCTGAGCAACCTGCAGCAACTGAGCCTGGATGGCCGCCGGGAGCTGTTCGACGGCCAGGGCCAGGTCAGTATCGCCAGCGCCAGCGGCCTGCTGGCCGGCAACAGCCGTGACGCCAGCACACTCGGCAAGCCCATGGACAAGGCGGTAGCCGACGGCCTGTTGCGCGTGGCGCACCCCTTCACACCGATCCCCGGCACCGCCAACTGGCAGGTGTTGCTGGAAGTACCGGAAAGCGTGCTGCAGGCTCCCGCCGCCGCCCTCAACCAGCGCCTGGACCAGCATAACCAGAGCGCCAACCTCATCAGCCTGCTGGTCGGCCTGGGCGCTGCGGTCGCCGGCTTGCTGCTGATAGGGTTGACCGCACGCGGCGTTTCCCGGCCGATCCTGGCGGTGGCCGCGCGCCTGAAAGACATCGCCAGCGGCGAAGGCGACCTCACCCGGCGCCTGGACTACGCCCGCCAGGACGAACTGGGCCAGCTCAGCGGCTGGTTCAACCGCTTCCTCGACAAGCTGCAACCGGTGATTGCCCAGGTCAAGGGTTCACTGCAGCAGGCCCGCGACACCGCCGACCAGTCGGCGGCCATTGCCAGCCAGACCAGCAACGGCATGCAGCAACAGCACCGCGAGATCGAACAGGTGGCCACCGCCGCCAACGAAATGAGCGCCACCGCCCTGGATGTCGCCCATAACGCCGCGCAGGCGGCGCAGGCCGCACGCGCCGCCGACCAGGCCAGCCGCGAAGGCCTGCAATTGATCGACAGCACGCGTCAGGGCATCGACCGCCTGGCCGCCGGCATGGACACCGCCATGGGCGAGGCGCGCGCGCTGGAGGATCGCAGCGGGCAGATCGGCTCGGTACTGGAAGTGATCCGCAGCATCGCCGAACAGACCAACCTGCTGGCCCTCAATGCCGCCATCGAGGCCGCCCGCGCCGGCGAAGCCGGGCGTGGCTTTGCCGTGGTCGCCGATGAAGTGCGCGGCCTGGCCCAGCGCACGCAGACATCGGTGGAAGAAATTCGCCAGGTCATCGAAGGTTTGCAGCAAGGCACCCAGGATGTGGTGGACGCCATGCACCAAGGCCAACGCCAGGCCCAGGCCAGCGCCCTGGGAATGGAGCAGGCACTGCCAGCCCTGCAGCGCATCGGCGAAGCGGTGGCGGTGATCAGCGACATGAACCTGCAGATTGCCTCGGCGGCCGAAGAGCAGAGCGCAGTGGCCGAGGAAGTGAACCGCAACGTGGCGGGCATTCGCGACGTGACCGAATCGCTGGCCGGCCAGGCCGACGAATCGGCGCGGATCAGCCAGGCCCTGAACCGGCTGGCCAACCAGCAGCAGGCGCTGATGGAGCAGTTCCGCGTCTAACCTGTCAGGGCCACTGCGCCTTTTCGCGGGCTTGCCCGCTCCCACAGGTTTTGTACCGACACCGAAGGCGGCACCGGACCTGTGGGAGCGGGCGAGCCCGCGAAGAGGCCCTGACAGGCGATACAGAATCAATGTTTTTTACCGAGCACATCTTATGCAAACCGCAACCCGCTCCACCTTCTTCGACCTCACCAGCGAACAGGGCCTGCTACGTACCTCGATCGCCGTGACCCTGTTCATCGCCCTTATCGGCATCGCCTTCGGCCTGGCTTCTGGCTCGTTCTCCATCGTCTTCGATGGCGTCTACTCGCTGGTCGACGCCAGCATGAGCGGGCTGTCACTGGTGGTGGTCAGGCTGATCACCGCGCATACCACCAGCGTGCAGATGTCGCGCAAGCTGCGCGAGCGCTTCACCATGGGGTTCTGGCACCTTGAGCCGATGGTGCTGGCGCTTAATGGCATCCTCCTGAGCAGCGTGGCCATCTATGCACTGATCAACGCCGTCAGCAGCCTGCTGCAAGGCGGGCGCCACCTGGAGTTCGGCATCGCCATGGTCTACGCGCTGCTGACCGTCATCGCCTGCGTGACCATCGCCGTGGTCGAGGCCCGCGCCAACCGCAAGCTGGGCTCGGATTTCGTGCGCATGGACGTCAAAGGCTGGGTGATGTCGGCCAGCATCACCGCCGCCCTGCTGATCGCCTTCTGCTTTGGCTACGCCGTGCAAGGCACGCAATGGGAGTGGGTGTCGCCGTACATCGACCCGGCGGTGCTGGCGCTGGTGTGCCTGGTGATCGTGCCGCTGCCGATGGCGGTGGTGCGCCAGGCGCTTTCGGAAATCTTCCTGGTGACACCGGGCGACCTCAAGCTGCATGTGGATGAAGTGGCCAAGGCCTTCGTCGCCCGCCACGGGCTGCAGTCGTACCGCGCCTATGTGGCCAAGGTCGGGCGCTCGCGGGAAATCGAGCTGTACTTCATCGTGCCGAAGAGCATGGCGGCGAAAAGCATCGATGAATGGGATGCGTGGCGCAACGAGATCGGGGATGCGGTGGGCGGCGAAGGGCCGGACCGCTGGCTGACGGTGGTGTTTACCGGCGACCCGGAGTGGGCCGAGTGAAACGCAGTGCTGCCAAAGGCCGATCATGATCCTGGGCCATTTGCTATGATCGCGCAAAACTTGGCGGAGCCGGACGCATGCTTAACCCCCTGAAAATCATCAAGGAAAATCGCTACAAGAGGTTGGTCAGGGCATCAGGCGGAAAGCTTGCAGGCGGCACCGACACCTTCAGCAAGGGCGCGCAAGCCCACATCGAGGCCCCGGTCCAGCTCGGGCATATTCGTATCGAGGCGAGCAACCTGAGCATCGGCGCCCACACCTACATACGCAGTGACTGCACGCTGTCGAAGGTAGCCTCGATCGGGCGGTTCTGCTCCATCGGGTCTGGCTGCACCCTCGGCCAGGAAAAGAACACGCACCCCTCGGCCTGGGTGAGCACCCACCCGTTCCAGTACGAAAACAATCGGCTTCGCTACGATCCGCAGGTTTCCTACGCCAACATTGGCCATGACGTATGGATAGGGGCTGACGCCACCGTGCTTGAAGGCGTGACGGTGGGTACAGGCGCGATCATCGCCACGCGGGCGCTGGTTACACGAGACGTGCCACCTTATGCGATCGTGGGCGGCAATCCGGCCAGGATCATCCGCTTTCGCCACCCCGATGACCTGATCGAACGGCTGCTGGCGAGCAAATGGTGGGAGCTGGAACTCGACACGCTCAAATCACTGCCGCTCGACCACCCTTCGCAGTTTCTGGAGGCCCTCGAAGCCCTCGGGCCGAAAGCGGCTGCCAGCTACAAGACACTGAGGCTGAATAAACGCGGCGCGACCCAACTGTAGGTCGGCGGGCTGCGTAGCAGCCCTATCGCGACACCAGGCCGCTCCTGCAGGCGGGCGCGGCAAGCGACTGACCGAATCCAGCCAATGGAAACGAAAAAGCCCGCCACCGTTGCCGGTAGCGGGCTTTGACGTACTGCATATGGTGGGTCGTGTAGGATTCGAACCTACGACCAATTGGTTAAAAGCCAACTGCTCTACCAACTGAGCTAACGACCCGTTGGATGGCGCGTATAATACTGATTTCTAACGGGAAATCAACACCCCACCACAACTTTTTTTAAAAATATCGCGTCGGGTCTGCCACACCGGCTGCCTTGAAGCCGTCGGCACGCAGGCGGCAGCTGTCACATTTGCCGCAGGCACGGCCGTCATCGTCGGCCTGGTAGCAGGAAACAGTCAGGCTGTAATCCACACCGCGCGCGATACCAGCCTGCACGATCTGCGCCTTGCTCATGTCCTGCAGCGGTGCCTGGATGCGGAAGCCCTGCCCTTCGACACCGGCCTTGGTCGCCAGGTTGGCCATGCGCTCGAAGGCTTCGACGAATTCGGGGCGGCAATCCGGGTAGCCGGAATAATCTACGGCATTGACACCAATGAAGATGTCACGGGCTTCCAGCACTTCTGCCCAGCCCAGGGCCAGGGACAGGAACACGGTGTTGCGCGCCGGCACGTAGGTGACCGGGATGCCTTCACTCGGGGCTTCTGGTACGTCGATGCTGCTATCGGTCAATGCCGAACCGCCAATACCATCGAGGTTCAGGCCAATCACCTTGTGCTCGACCACACCCAGGTCGCGGGCGACCCGGGCAGCGGCGTTGAGCTCGGCGCGGTGACGCTGACCATAGTCGAAACTCATGGTGTAGCAGCTGTAGCCTTCGGCCTTGGCCATGGCGACCACGGTGGCCGAATCCAGGCCACCGGACAACAGGATTACTGCGCGTTTGTCGGTCATGTGTGTACTTGCTCCTCAGTCAACGTCCGGGTTCGTCGTTCCACAGCAGCTTGTGCAGTTGCAGCTGCAAACGCACAGGCAGGTTGTCGGCGACGATCCAGTCAGCCAGGTCGCTGGCCTTCACCTGGTGGTAGCTGGGCGAAAACAGTACCTCACCGGCACGCTCGGCCAGGTTGTACTGGATCAGCTTGGAAACCGCCCAGTCGTAGTCTTCACGGGAACAGATGACGAACTTGACCTGGTCGTTGCGGGTCAGCAGCTCGATGTTCTCGTAGCGGTTACGGTGCGACTCCGCGGAGCCAGGGGTCTTCAGGTCGAGCACGCGGCTGACGCGGGTGTCGGTGCCGGAAATATCCAGCGCACCGCTGGTTTCCAGGGAAACCTCATAACCGGCGTCGCACAGGCGCTGCAACAACGGCAAGGCATTGGGCTGGGCCAACGGCTCGCCGCCGGTGACGCAGACGTAGCGCGGCTTGTAGCTGGCGACCTGCTCAAGGAGCGAATCAAGGGTGCGAAGGTGGCCGCCGTTGAAGGCATAGGCACTGTCGCAGTACTGGCAACGCAGGGGGCAACCGGTGAGCCGCACGAATACCGTGGGCAACCCAGCCGTTCGCGTTTCACCCTGCAAAGAGTAAAAGACTTCGGTGATGCGTAATGTGTCTTGCATGCTCGCCACGGGCGTGACAGCTAAACAGGCTGTCCGCCTCCGTCAGGCACTGTCGCGGACTCGACATAGCGTTATCCGCAACAGCGTGTTTACGAAAAAAGGGCAATGATTCTAACGAAAAAACCCGCGACAGGCGCGGGTTATTTCAAACGGGACAGCTCAGAGCTTCTGCAGGTCACGCTGGGCCAGCTGCGCGGCGGAAGTGCCGGGGTACTGGCTGATGACCTGCTGCAGAATGCCCCTGACCTTGTCGGTGTGCCCCATGCGGCGTTCGACGTCAGCCAGCTTGTACAGCGAATCCGGCACCTTGCTGTGCTTCGGATACTTCTGGCTGACCTGGGCGAAGGCCTGGCTGGCGGCGGGCAGGTCGCCCTTGGCCAGGTTGACCTCACCCAGCCAGTACTGGGCGTTGCCGGCGTACTGGCTATTGGGGTACTTGCGCAGGAAGGCGCCGAAGGCCTGGCTGGCCTTGTCGAAGTCTTTCTGCTTGATCAGGTCGAAAGCGGCATCGTAGTAGAGCTTTTCTTTCGCCGGATCACCGGGCTCGCTACTGGCGGCCGGTTGTTGTGCAGCAGCCCCCGCTGCTGCATCGGGGGCGGCATTCGAGACACCACCACCGGAGGAATTGTCAGGGGTCGCGGCAGGCGCGGCGCCACTGTTGATGCGACGGTCCAGGTCCTGGTAACGCTCCAGGTTTTCCTGCTTCATGCGCGACACATCGTTTTGCAGCTCTTCGATGATGCCTTGCTGGCGGGAAAGCTGATCCTGCATCTGTTGCAGCTGCATGAACAGCTGGCCCTGTGCAGAGGCAGGGGCCGAAGCCCCTGACCCGGCATAGGCGCCGCTCGTGCCATAACCCGCAGGCGGATAACTGCCTGCGTTGTCATCAACTACAGGAACCTCAGCCCAGGCCGCGAGCGGCAGGCTGAGTGCGAGGACGGTTACTACACGGCGGCCCATACGCATGAGAACTTACTTACGCAGTTCTACGCGACGGTTCTGAGCCCAGGACTGCTCGTCATTGCCAGTGGCAACCGGACGCTCTTCACCGTAGGAAACCAGTTCCAGCTGAGCAGGGGAAACGCCCTGCAGAACCAGGTAGCGCTGGACGGCCTTGGCACGACGCTCACCCAGAGCCATGTTGTACTCGCGGGTGCCGCGCTCGTCGGTGTTGCCTTCCAGAACAACGCGGTTGCCGTTGGCTTTCAGGTCCTTGGCGTGAACGTCCAGAGCGCGCATGGCTTCTGGCTTCAGGTCCGAGCTGTCGTATTCGAAGTAGAAGGTGGTGATTGCGCGCAGAGCAGCTTCTTCGCTCAGGGAGCCGTCAACAGCACCAGCGTTGGCACCGTAGCCAGCGTTCGGGTCTACAGCAGCGCCTTCGCCTGCGTTGTCACCGCCCTTCGAGGAGCAACCTACAGCTACGGCCATGGCCAGAGCCAGCGCAGCAAATTTACCAAACTTCAGCATTTCCATCGTGAAACTCCTAATGAAACCCCAGTGTGTTAAGCAAAAGTATTACGCCGCAATCAGTTCAGGTAAGGGGACCAGGACGGTTCTCTGACTTCGCCTTGAGCGGTAGGAAGTGGGAGCCTCACGCGTCCATTCAGCGACACGAGCATCAAGACTCCCCGGCCCTGCTGGCGGGTGGCGTAGATTAGCATGGTGCCGTTTGGCGCAACAGTGGGAGACTCATCAAGACTTGTCTCGGAGAGAATCTTTACACTTCCGCGCTGCAAATCCTGGGCCGCCACCTTGAAGTTGGTGAAGCCCTGCTGGCGATGGATCATCACCAGGGTCTTTTCGTCAGCCGACAGTTTCGGGTTGGCGTTGTAGTTACCGACGAAGGTTACACGCTCGGCGCCACCGCCACCGACCGACTGCTTGTAGATCTGCGGCTTGCCGCCACGGTCGGAGGTGAAGTACAGGGTGTTGCCATCCTTGCCCCAGAACGGTTCGGTGTTGATGCCCGGGCCTGCAGTGACACGGCTGATCTGGCGCGACGCCACGTTCATCACGTAGATGTCCGGGTTGCCGTCCTTCGACAGCACGAACGCCAGGCGAGTACCGTCCGGCGACCAGGCTGGCGCACCGTTCAGGCCTTCGAAGTTGGTGACCTGCTCGCGGCGGCCAGTGTCGATGTGCTGGATGAAGATGCGTGGGCGCTTCTGCTCGAACGAGACATAGGCGATACGCTTGCCATCCGGTGCAAAGCGTGGCGACAGGATCGGTTCACGCGATTGCAGCAGGGTCACTGCACGAGCACCGTCGTAGTCCGAACGCTGCAGGGTGTAGCGGGTGTTGTTGGTGGAGAAACGCTCGGCCGTCACGTACAGCATGCGGGTGGAGAACGCCCCCTTGATGCCGGTGAGCTTCTCGAACGACTGGTCGGAAATGTAGTGGGCCATGTCGCGCAGCTGGTCGACACTGCCCGCCACGCTGCCGGTCAGCACTTGCTGCTCGGTGGCGACGTTGAACAGTGCGTACTGCACCTGCAGGCGACCGCCCGACGGCACGATGCTGCCGACCATCACATACTGCGCACCCAGTGCTTTCCAGTCACGGAAGATCACTTCGCTGGCCTGCGACGGCTGGCTGATCATGTTCTGCCGCGGAATCGGCGAGTAGTAGCCAGAGTTGCGCAGGTCGTTGCCGATGATGTCGGCCATGTCTTCCGGCAGCACGCTGCCGCCCTGCAGACCGAACGGCACTACCGCGATGGGGGTGGCCCGGTCGCTGCCGCTGGTGACCAGGATGTTCTTTTCCTCTGCCACGGCCATGCCTGCCACGCAGCACAGCATGACCAGCAGCCCTCTCAGACGTTTAATCACAACGCTAGATCCTCAGGTGTAAATGTCATCTTGAACGAACGATATTGGTTGAAATCGCTCGGCTTCATACCCTGCATTTCGGTCAGGCGACCGATGTTCTTCACCGCAGCCACCGCCGAACTGTCGTACGGGCCGTCACCACTGGACCGGGCCACGCTGACGTTGGTGATGGTACCGTCCGGCAACATGTTGATCTGCAGGACCACCGTCATGCCCTTGCGCGCGGAAGGCGGACGTGCCCAGCCCTCGGCCGCGCGCAAACGGATCAGGTCGTCGAAGTCGCCGGCCACCTGGTCACCCTGCTCGTCGGCCAGCGCCTGCTGCCGTTCGGTGGTGTCGGACAACAGCTCGGCCAGGGCCTGGGCTTTCTTGTCTTCCGCCGCCTTGCGGGCCGCTTCCTGTGCCTTTTTCTTCTGGGCGTCTGCAGCGGCCTTCTTCTTGGCCTCTTCAGCTGCCTTTTTCTTCGCTTCCTCGGCGGCCGCTTTCTTCTTGGCGTCCTCGGCTGCTTTCTTCTTGGCCTCTTCGGCCGCCTTTTTCTTGGCGTCCTCGGCGGCTTGTTTCTTCGCCTCTTCAGCGGCCTCTTTCTTGGCCTCTTCTTCGGCTTTTTTCTTGGCTTCTTCCTCGGCCTTCTTCTTGGCGATGTCGGCCTGCTGCTTCTCGGCGGCTTTCTTCGCCTCTTCGGCCTTCTTGGCTTCAGCGGCTTTCTTGGCCTCGGCAGCCTTGGCGGCTTCGGCAGCGGCCTCGGCCTTCTTGGCTTCGGCAGCCTCGCGGGCCTCTTCGGCCTTTTGAGCGGCGTCGGCTTTCTTTTGTTCCGCGGCCTTCACGGCCTCCTGCTCGATCTTCTTCTGTTCCAGCTGCTCGACCTCGGTCTGGCGCGAAGCGGTCTTCTTCGCTTCCCCGGCAATCTTCTGATTGGTCTGGGTGGTCGCCTGGCTCTTGGACTTGAGCTGGTACAGGGTAGCCTGGACGATCGGCTTGGAGGGCGGCAGCTCGGGCGTCATGGCAAAACTGACGAACAGCAGGGCGAACACCAGCACATGCAGGCCGATGGCCCAGACGCTGGGCCAGAAGTAGCTTTCCGAGGCGGATGGCTCTCGCTGTTGCATCAGGGCGCCTCGGTAATCAGGCCAACGTTACCGACACCGGCCTTCTGCAACCCGCCCATGGCACCCATGACCGCGCCATAGTCGACAGCCTTGTCGCCACGAATGAACACCTGGGTCTGCTTGCCCTGGTCACGGCCGGCGGCAATGATCTTGGTCACGGCGTCGGTCATTGCAGGCAAGGTCATGGCCTTGTCCATCTGCTTGTCGGTATCGACTTCGCTGCCGAGGTTCCAGTAATAGGTCTTGTCGGCCTTGATGGAGATGGTGAGGATCTGGACGTTGTTGTCCTGCGGCAAGGCTTCGCTGGAAACCTTGGGCAGGTCGACCTTGACGCCCTGGTTGAGCATCGGCGCCGTCACCATGAAGATGACCAGCAGCACCAGCATCACGTCGATGTAGGGCACCACGTTCATCTCGGCGACGGGCTTGCGTTTGTGGCGAACTCGGGCCATGGGCTTCTACCTGATTACTCTTCGCTGGTGTGCACTTTGCGGTGCAGGATCGCCTGGAACTCGTCGGCGAAGGTGTAGTAACGACCGATCAGCACTTCACTACGGGCCGAGAAGCGGTTGTAGGCGATGACCGCCGGGATTGCCGCGAACAGGCCGATGGCAGTGGCGATCAGCGCTTCGGCGATACCCGGGGCGACCGTGGCCAGGGTGGCCTGCTGGGCGCTGGCCAGGCCGCGGAAGGAGTTCATGATGCCCCACACGGTACCGAACAGGCCGATGTACGGGCTGGTCGAACCGACGGTGGCGAGGAACGGCAGGCTCTGCTCGAGTTTTTCTTCCTCGCGCGAGATGGCCACGCGCATGGCCCGGGCAACGCCCTCCATGACCGCGTCCGGGTCAACCCCCGGCTGCTGGCGCAGGCGCGAGAATTCCTTGAAACCGGCGCGGAACACTTGCTCGACACCGGAATCCGGGTCCGGGTTGCTGCCTGCCTGGCGATACAGCTTGGACAGGTCGATGCCCGACCAGAAGCGCTCCTCGAAGGCATCCAGCGCACGACGACCGGCGCGCAGCATGGTGCTGCGCTGGAAGATCATGATCCATGATGTGACCGAGGCGGCCACCAGGGTCAGCATTACCAGCTGTACCACCACGCTGGCATTGCTGACCAGACTCCACATGGAGGTATGGTCGACGACGTTAGCTTCCACGCTTATTCTCCTGCGTTCGATTGATTACCCGAGCCGTCCGCCGCAAAGGCGTCGCGCAGCTCCGGGGGTATGGCTCGGGGTTTGAAAGTGTCGGCGCGCACGGCGGCCACCAGGAACTGCCCTTCGCAGAGCAGCGTTTCATCCTTTTCCCGCCAGACCTGCTGCACGAAGCGCAGGCTGGCGCGATTGAGTTCAGTCACATGCGCGGTGACCCGCAGCGCGTCGTCCAGGCGCGCCGGCGCGTGGTAACGCGCTTCGCTGGAATGGACCACGAACAACAGGTTTTCCCCGGCCAGCTGCGCCTGGGAAAAGCCCAGGTGGCGCAGACGCTCGGTGCGCGCACGCTCCATGAATTTCAGGTAGTTGACGTAATACACCACGCCACCGGCATCGGTATCTTCGTAATAGACGCGACAACGGTGTGCGAACGGTTCCAGGCCATTTTGCGCGCGCATACTCTAGTGCTTACTCCTCAGCTTGCCAATCCGCTGTGGCAACTGTTTTTTCTTCATTAATGTCTTATTGCCAGCGCACCCTCGGCGTGCCAGCGCTAGGACCACGAAAAGCCATTTTCGATCTGTCAGTCATCGCCTGTTTCGGAAAAATCCCCACCCTCCCCCAGGCGCCCGGGCACATTCAGGCCGAAGTGCAGGTAGGCATGCCGGGTGACCACGCGGCCACGCGGGGTACGCATGATGTAGCCTTGCTGGATCAGGTACGGTTCGAGCACATCCTCGATGGTGTGGCGCTCTTCGCTGATGGCGGCAGCCAGGTTGTCGACCCCCACCGGGCCCCCGTCGAACTTCTCGATCATGGTCAGCAGCAGACGGCGGTCGGAATGGTCGAAACCGCGCTCGTCGACGTCCAGCAGGTTGAGCGCCATGTCGGCCACGGCCTTGGTGATCTGCCCCTTGCCGCGCACCTCGGCGTAGTCGCGCACGCGGCGCAGCAGGCGGTTGGCAATACGCGGAGTACCACGGGCCCGGCGGGCGATCTCGTAGGCCCCCTGGTCCTCGATGGCCAGACCGAGGATGCCGGCCGAGCGACTGACGATGGTGGCCAGGTCCCTGTCGCTGTAGAACTCCAGGCGCTGGACGATACCGAAGCGGTCACGCAGCGGGTTGGTCAGCATGCCGGCACGGGTGGTGGCCCCGACCAGGGTGAACGGTGGCAGGTCGAGCTTGATCGAGCGGGCCGCCGGCCCTTCGCCGATCATGATGTCCAGCTGGAAGTCTTCCATGGCCGGGTACAGCACTTCTTCGACGACCGGTGACAGCCGGTGGATCTCGTCGATGAACAGCACGTCGTGCGGCTCGAGGTTGGTCAGCATGGCCGCCAGGTCGCCCGGACGCTCGAGGATCGGCCCCGAAGTGCTCTTGACCGACACGCCCATTTCCTGGGCGATGATGTTGGCCAGGGTGGTCTTGCCAAGGCCCGGCGGGCCGAAGATCAGGGTATGGTCAAGTGACTCGCTGCGGCCACGGGCGGCCTGGATGAACAGCGCCATCTGCTCGCGCACCACCGGCTGGCCGATGTACTCGTCCAGCCGCAGCGGGCGGATCGCACGGTCCTGGACTTCTTCACGGTCGCGGCCACTGGCGGCGATCAGGCGGTCGGCTTCGATCACTTGGTAATCATCCCTTTCAGGCTGCGGCGGATCAGCTCTTCACTGCTCAGGCCGGCCTTGTCCTTGATCGCCGCGATCGCCTTGCTGGCTTCCTGCGGCTTGTAGCCCAGCGAGACCAGGGCGCTGACCGCATCCGCCTCGGCCGTGGAGGTGCTGCTGACCGGCAACGGCCCATCGGAAACCAGGGTGAACATGGCCGGCGAGGTTTCCCAGGCCTTGAAACGGTCCTTGAGTTCGACCAGCAGGCGTTCGGCGGTCTTCTTGCCGACCCCCGGCACGCGTACCAGCGCCGACGTGTCCTGGGCCTGCACGCAGCGCACCAGCTCGTCGACTTCCAGGCCGGACATCAACGCCAGCGCCAGCTTCGGCCCCACGCCATTGAGGCGGATGAGCTCACGGAACAGCTCGCGCTCGCGCTTTTCGGCAAAACCGTAGAGCAGGTGGGCGTCTTCGCGCACCACCAGGTGGGTGTGCACGGTGACGCTTTCGCCCACCTTGGGCAGACGGTACAGCGTGGTCATGGGCACTTCCAGCTCGTAACCCACGCCGTTGACGTCGATAATCAGGTGCGGCGGCTGTTTCTCCGCCAGGGTGCCGCGCAAACGTCCAATCACGTTCCGATCCTTCCTCTCGGGGAGCCGGTCAAAGACCGCTCAACCCTATCAGCAAATGCAGCGGGCGCATGCATCACCCGCACAAAATGTGTATCAGGGCATGAAGCGCCTACAGACGCAAGCGCCCGCCGCGTCGCCGCGCCGTGGCCAGGCCATGCGGCACCAGGCTGGAACGGGTATGCGCGTGGCACAGGGCGATGGCCAGGGCGTCGGAGGCGTCGATCTGCGGCTTTTGCGTCAATTTCAGCAGGTGCATGACCATCATCATCACCTGTTCCTTGTTGGCCCCGCCGGTGCCGGCTACCGCCTGCTTGACCTGGGTGGCACTGTATTCGGCGATTTCCAGGCCGGCTTCGGCGGCAGCGACGATGGCCGCGCCACGCGCCTGGCCGAGCTTCAGCGCCGAGTCGGCGTTACGCGCCATGAACACCCGCTCGATGCCCATGGTCACCGGCCCGTGCTGGGCGATGATTTCGCCCACGCCACGGAAAACGATCTGCAACCGCTCATGCAACTCGCCGCTGCCGGTGCGAATGCAGCCCGACGCCACGTACTCGCAACCGCGGGCGGTCTGGCGCACCACGCCATAACCGGTGATGCGCGAGCCGGGGTCGATACCAAGAATCAGAGTCATAGCGCCTGCGTGTTCAAATGGACCGGCCTATTCGCGGGCAAGCCCGCTCCCACAGGGGACGCGCCAGGCCTGAACCTGGTGCGCTCCCGGTGGGAGCGGGCTTGCCCGCGAATAGGCCCGAAAGGCCAAGCAAAAATCTTAGCCGAGTTTTTCCATGACCTCGTCGGAGATCTGGGCATTGGAATAGACGTTCTGCACGTCATCCAGGTCTTCGAGCATGTCGATCAGCTTGAGCACTTTCTCGGCGCCGTCCTGGTCAAGTTCGGCACTGGTGGTGGGCTGCATGACGATTTCTGCGTCAGCGGCCTTGAACCCCGCCTCTTCCAGGGCGTTGCGCACGGCGTAGAAGCTGTTGAACGAGGTGAACACGTCGAACGAGCCATCGTCGTTGGCCACCACGTCATCGGCATCGGCTTCCATCGCCGCTTCCATCAGGGCGTCCTCTTCCACGCCCGGCGCGAAGCTGATCTGCCCCTTGCGCTCGAACAGGTAGGCCACCGAACCGTCGGTGCCGAGGTTGCCGCCACACTTGGTGAACGCATGGCGCACGGCGGCCGCGGTGCGGTTGCGGTTGTCGGTCATGGCCTCGACCATGATCGCCACACCGCCCGGGCCATAGCCTTCGTAGCTGAGTTCTTCGACGTTGTCGCTTTCGTTGGTACCAGCACCACGGGCCACGGCGCGATCGATGATGTCCCGGCTCATGTTGGCGCCCAGGGCCTTGTCCAGCGCCAGGCGCAGGCGCGGGTTGGAGGCCGGGTCAGGGCCGCCCTGCTTGGCAGCGACCGTCAGTTCGCGGATCCACTTGGTGAAGATCTTGCCTCTCTTGGCATCCTGGCGCTCTTTGCGGTGCTTGATGTTCGCCCACTTGGAATGACCAGCCATAACGACTCCGAATCCTTTGAATCACAAACAGCCCCGCCCCTGTACGGGGCGGGACGGGAAATTGCCTGCGTCGAAACGCTAAGGCGCATCCCTGTGGATGCGCCCGAGGACCGCTTACTCGACCTTGGTCTGTTCGCGCAGTCGGATGTGCAGCTCGCGCAGGGCCTTGGCGTCGACCAGGCCAGGGGCCTGGGTCATGACGCACGCGGCGCTCTGGGTTTTCGGGAAGGCGATCACTTCACGGATCGACTGGGCGCCGGTCATCAGCATGACCAGGCGGTCCAGGCCGAAGGCCAGGCCACCGTGAGGCGGCGCACCGAACTTCAGGGCGTCGAGCAGGAAGCCGAACTTCTCTTCCTGTTCTGCCGCTTCGATGCCCAGCAGGCGGAACACGGCCTGTTGCATCTCCTTACGGTGGATACGGATCGAACCGCCACCCAGTTCGGTACCGTTCAGGACCATGTCATAGGCACGCGACAGGGCTGCGGCCGGGTTGGCCTCGAGCTCTTCGGGGGTGCACTTCGGCGCGGTGAACGGGTGGTGCAGCGCAGTGAAGCTGCCGTCTTCGTTCTCTTCGAACATCGGGAAGTCGACCACCCACATCGGCGCCCACTCGCAGGTCAGCAGCTCGAAGTCGTGGCCCAGGCGGATACGCAGCGCGCCCAGGGCTTCGCTGACCACCTTGAACTTGTCGGCACCGAAGAACACGATGTCGCCGTCAACGGCACCAACGCGGTCGAGGATGGTATTGAGGTTGGCCTCGGGGATGTTCTTGACGATCGGCGACTGCAGGCCTTCGACGCCCTTGGCGCGCTCGTTGACCTTGATGTAGGCCAGGCCCTTGGCACCGTAGATGCCGACGAACTTGGTGTACTCGTCGATCTTGCTGCGCGGCATGCTGGCACCGCCTGGCAGGCGCAGGGCGGTAACGCGGCACTTCGGATCGTTGGCCGGGCCGGCGAACACCTTGAAGTCCACGTCCTTCAGCTGGTCGGCAACGTCGACCAGTTCCAGCGGGATGCGCAGGTCCGGCTTGTCGGAGCCGTAGCGGCGCATGGCTTCTTCGAAGGTCATGTGCGGGAATTCGCCGAATTCCAGGTCCAGCACTTCCTTGAACAGCTTGCGGATCATGCTTTCGGTCAGGCCCATGATCTCGCTTTCATCGAGGAAGCTGGTCTCGATGTCGATCTGGGTGAATTCCGGCTGGCGGTCGGCGCGCAGGTCTTCGTCACGGAAGCACTTGGCGATCTGGTAGTAGCGGTCGAAGCCGGCGACCATCAGCAGCTGCTTGAACAGCTGCGGCGACTGCGGCAGGGCGAAGAAGCTGCCGGCGTGGGTACGGCTTGGCACCAGGTAGTCACGCGCGCCTTCCGGGGTGGCGCGGGTCAGGATCGGCGTCTCGACATCGAGGAAGCCGTTCTCGTCGAGGAAGCGACGGATGCTGCTGGTGATGCGCGAGCGCAGGCGCAGCTTGTCGGCCATTTCCGGACGACGCAGGTCGATGAAGCGATAACGCAGGCGGGTCTCCTCGCCAACGTCGGAGTATTCGTTGAGCGGGAACGGTGGGGTTTCCGCTTCGTTGAGAACGTTCAGCTGGTAGCCGAGAATCTCGATGGCACCGGACGCCATGTTGGCATTCACCGCACCCTCAGGGCGCTTGCGCACCTTGCCGGTGATCTGCACGACGTACTCGCTGCGCACGCGGTCGGCAGCGGCGAAGGTTTCGGCGCGATCCGGGTCGAACACGACCTGGGCCATGCCTTCGCGGTCACGGATGTCGAGGAAGATCACCCCGCCGTGGTCGCGGCGACGATGGACCCAGCCGCAAAGGGTGACTTCCTGGCCGTCCAGGCTCTCGTTCAGTTGGCCGCAATAATGGCTGCGCATCATGATGGTGGTTTCGCTTCTCGTGATTCGTGTATTCGGTGGAGGCCTTGGCCGCCCGGAGGGCTAATACTGCAAGACCCGGTCACAGCATTCAACTCAGTCGGCCTTGTCGCCGCCTGCCAGATTCTTTTTCGCCCCGGTCTTGAAGTCGGTTTCGTACCAACCATTACCGCTCAGGCGGAAGCCTGGCACCGACAGCAGCTTCTTCAGTGCCGGCGCCTGGCAGGCCGGGCAATCGGTCAGCGGCGCGGCGCTGATCTTCTGCAGCACTTCCATGCGGTGCTCGCAGGATGCACATTGATAGTCATAAAGGGGCATGGGTGTCTCTCGTCAACCATAACGCTGGCTGCCGGGGCAGCAAAAAGCGGGATTATATATGGTTAGCAAGCACTGCGCAGCCCGCCAGGCGATCAGCGCACAGTGGGCGGGTCCTGCAGCCAGGCGACACAGATCACCCGGATCAGCCCGCTGAAGTTGCGCACTCCACCTTGGCGCAGGTGCACTTCGCGGTCCACGTAGGACAGCACCGCGCTGACCGAGCAGCGGTTGGCCACGGCGATGCGCTCGAGGATGCCCCAATAGACGGCCTCCAGGCGCAGGCAGGTGGAAAAACCGTTGAGCCGTACCGAACGCGACACCGGCTGGGTCTGCTGCATGTCGAAATCCGCCTTGAACGGATCGACACACGCTTTACCGGGCCAGCGCCCCTGGCCAGCCACACGCTTGCTCACTTGCATCATGCGCCACTCCTCCTCGTCACAGGTAGCAGGTGGCCTATGAAGCGCTTATGAGCGCGGTCAGAGCAGCGGCAAAATCTTCCTGATCAGAATCCACGGCGGATGTGCGCCAGGCAGGAGCAGCCCATCGCGACACAAGGCCGCTCCTGCACACAGGGCAAGATTACTTGCCGTCGAGCAGCACCCGCAGCATCCAGGCAGTCTTCTCATGCACCTGCATGCGCTGGGTCAGCAGGTCGGCGGTTGGTTCGTCACTGACCTTGTCCACCACCGGGAAGATGCTGCGCGCGGTGCGCACCACGGCTTCCTGGCCCTGGACCAGTTGGCGGATCATCTCGTCTGCCGGGGGTACCCCCTCTTCCTCCTTGATCGAGGAATGCCGCGCATAGAACGCATAAGACCCCGGCGCCGGGAAGCCCAGGGCCCGGATGCGTTCGGCGATCGAGTCGACCGCCAGCGCCAGTTCGTTGTACTGCTCTTCGAACATCAGGTGCAGGGTGCGGAACGACGGACCGGTGACGTTCCAGTGAAAGTTATGGGTTTTCAGATACAGCACATAGGTATCCGACAACAGGCGGGACAGCCCATCGACGATGGACTTGCGATCTTCTTCACTGATACCGATATCAATTGCCATGAAGTTCCCCTTTCCATAAGGCTTGAGACTCAAGCGGGTGCCGACCACTTTAGCAACACTTGACGCAGGGCGCATGCGACATGGCGCAGCACAGCGCCCGGCGGCCTGTGGTTTGAGTAGCCTGCGGCTTTACTGTTAAATAGGCAGCGTGCCACCCGTGCGGACTGACATTGCCGGGTGCATAGGCCGGCCTGTCACGTGTTCGCGCGCCACACCTCAATGCGCACCGTGCCGCCGGCTCTTCCTGTGACCAGCCTTATCAACTGTGAGCCAACCCATGTTCAAGATCGTCCATCTGGTGACGGGCGTGGCAGCCTTGCTGCTATCGCTCATACCCAGCCTGAAAACCGATGCAAGTCCTTTCCTGGAACAACCTGACGCGGTCTACCTGGCCCTGTTCGGTCTGCTCAACCTGATTATCGCCCCGGTGGTGCCGCTGTACTACCGCGGCGCCCGCCAGCAGCTGCAATACCTGGCTTGCGCCTTGCTGGTGGTGGCGGTGGTGCTGCAGACCCTGACGGTGCTGGCACGCCCGGAAATGGGCAGCCTGGCCGCGCTGGTCTGCGCAGCCCTGGCCGTGGCGGCACACCTGGCCGCAGGCCTTGCCCGCAGCCCCCGCAAGGCACGCACCAACCAGTCGGCAACGCAGGAATCCGGCAACCGTGATACCGGTACCGTCAAGTGGTTCAACACGTCCAAAGGCTTCGGCTTCATCTCCCGCGATTCGGGTGATGACATCTTCGTGCACTTTCGCGCCATTCGCGGTGAAGGCCACCGCATCCTGGTCGAGGGCCAGCGCGTGGAGTTCTCGGTGATGCACCGCGACAAGGGCCTGCAGGCCGAAGACGTGGTCGCTGTCACCCGCCGCTGATCAACTGCGACGGCCACTGCCTGTGGAGGCGGGCTCGCCCGCCCCACAGGATTGCTGTTCATCCAGCGCTACCGGCTTCAATAATGAGGCGGCGGCGCCTCCTCCCCGTCATTGCCGTACTGGCCAACTATCTCTTCGTAACGCTTGATCAGCTCGGCCATCTGCAATTGCAGCCGCTCGATCACCCGCGCCTGCTCGACCACCACATCATTCAGCGCCTGGATGGTGTCATCCTGGAACGCCTGCCGGGTTTCCAGCTCGACCATTCGCATTTCCAACGACATATCAGGCCTCTACATACCCATCGAGTTTCAAATCACGCAGGCGCTGGCGTACGGCTTGCACTTGCTCGTCGGTATAAGCCACTGCCGGGCACTTGCCCCACACCGGCGCAGGCCAGGCGGCGTCGTCGCGCTGGCGCACGATTACGTGCATGTGCAACTGGCTGACCACATTGCCGAGGGTGGCAACGTTCATCTTGTCAGCCTGGTAACTCGCCTTCAATGCCTCGGCCAGGCGGGTGGTTTCCTGCCACAACTGCTGCTGCTGCGCCGCATCCAGTTCGAACAGCTCGCTGATACCGGCGCACTTGGGCACCAGGATGAACCACGGGTAGTTGGCGTCCTTGCTCAGCAGCAACTGGCACAGCGCAAACTCACCCAGCACCAGGGCATCCTGCTGCAAACGCGAATCGAGGACGAACACGGCAAATCTCCTTCAGGTAAAACCCACCCGCCACACGCGGAATACAGGCCTGGAAGGATACCTTGCACGTTCCCGGTAACACAGCGCTACTTTTCGCACCAAAATGAGGCCTACCGTGCCCCACCCACCACACTGACCACCCCACAAATGACTCTGGTTGAACTAGTTGCGGTAACACATTGACTTTCATGGCAGCTTTTTTATTTTTAATGATTCTCGACTGCAGCATGAGCAGAGCCAGCCCCGCCCCGTATTTACGGCGCTTTCCGACCCTCGGTAGCGAGTTTTGTGAAAATTTCATGAAGTGTTGCGTATTTTGAGCACGCTTGTTGCATTCCCTTCACGCCAAGTCGGCACGACATCTGCTATGGCAGGTGGACGCGACAAATGACAACAGCGGCATTGGTTACCAGGGAGTTTCCCGCGCCGAATTGCATCGCCCGATGTGAGACGACTACGGAAACAACGCTGGCGTTGTACGGCCCATAACCGGGGCGTGATTTGCGACATGGAGACACCTGAAAGCGACATGGCAAAAAAGTTCCGTAAAGGATGCTTATAGCCATATCGCCAACAACAGTCAGCGTGCTATACATTTTCGCCGACATAACAAGAAAGAGCTGCGCCATATAACTAGAACAGATGGTTGCAGCGGTACTCTTCCTAAAAACCAAAGGAGCAAATCACGATGCGCGTGATGAAGTGGAGCATGATCGCCCTGGCCGTTGCGGCAGGGACCTCGCAGTTGGCTTTGGCCTCGTCGCAGGACGAGTCCAAAGGTTTCATCGAAGACAGCAAGCTGAACGTCAAGACCCGCATGCTGTACTTCAGCCGTGATTTCCGTAACAACGAAGGCGGCCAGAGCCGTCGCGAAGAAACCGGCCTGGGCTTCCTCGGCACCTTCGAGTCCGGCTTCACCCAAGGCACCGTGGGTGTGGGTGTCGACGCCATCGGCATGCTTGGCCTGAAGCTGGACAGCGGCAAGGGCCGCGCGGGTACCGGCCTGTTCCCGACCGGCTCCGACGGCCGTTCGCAGGACGACTACTCCAAGGGCGGCGGCGCGGTCAAGTTCCGCATCTCCGACACCGTGCTGAAAGTGGGTGACCAGTTCACCGCACTGCCGGTCTTCGCCACCGACGACAGCCGCCTGCTGCCAGAAATCGCCCAGGGCACCCTGATCACCAGCAACGAGATCAAGGGCCTGACCCTGCACGCTGGTCACTTCACCAGCCTGACCGCCCAGGAGCAGACCAACCGTGACAGCTTCCGCCTGAAGGAAGCCAACGTGGTCGGCGGTACCTACGCCTTCACCGATACCCTCAGCACCAGCCTGTACTACTCGAAGGTCGAAGACTACTGGCGCAAGTACTACGCCAACGTCAACTGGGCGCTGCCGATTTCCGACAAGCAAGGCCTGGTGTTCGACTTCAACATCTATGACACCAAGAGCGAAGGCTCGGCCGAGTACCGCGCCTTCGATGGCGACAAGCTGGACAACCGCGCGTTCAGCCTGTCGGGCGCCTACAACATCGGCGCCCACACCTTCACCCTGGCCTACCAGAAAGTCACCGGCGACGGCGACTATGGCTACGGCGTCGACGGTGGCGGCACCATCTTCCTGGCCAACTCCGTGGCTCGCTCCGACTTCAACGCCGAAGACGAGAAGTCCTGGCAGGCTCGCTACGACCTGAACTTTGCCGAATACGGCATTCCAGGCCTGACCTTCATGACCCGTTATGTACGCGGTACCGACGCCAACGTCGCCGGCACCAGCAACGGCAAGGAATGGGAACGCGACGTCGACATCAAGTACGTACTGCAGGAAGGCCCGGCGAAAGACCTGAGCTTCCGCGTGCGTCAGGCTACCTACCGCTCTTCCGATGGCGTCTACTACGATTCCCCATCGATCGACGAACTGCGCCTGATCGTGGAGTACCCGCTGAGCATCCTGTAAGCCTGGCTTGCAGTGCCCCGCAACTGAAAAAGCCCGGCAATCACGCCGGGCTTTTTCTTGGCTGACAAGCGCCACGCCCTGGGGCATCCTGTACGCCTGCGTTTCACCCCCGTACAATGCGGGGTCATTTCAATGTCTTAGGCAATCGACACGGCTCACCATGCGCACCAGTCAATATTTGCTCGCCACCCAGAAAGAAACCCCTGCCGACGCAGTGGTCATCAGCCATCAGCTCATGCTGCGTGCCGGCATGATCCGCAAACTGGCCTCCGGCCTGTATACCTGGCTGCCGATGGGCTTGCGGGTAATGCGCAAGGTCGAGGCCGTGGTGCGTGAGGAAATGAACGCCGCCGGCGCCCTGGAAGTGCTGATGCCCAGCATCCAGCCCGCCGAACTGTGGCAGGAATCCGGCCGCTGGGAACAGTACGGCCCCGAGCTGCTGCGCCTGAAGGACCGCCATCAGCGCGACTTCTGCGTCGGCCCGACCCACGAAGAAGTGATTACCGACCTGGCCCGCAACGAGCTGTCCAGCTATAAACAGCTGCCGCTCAACATGTACCAGATCCAGACCAAGTTCCGTGACGAGATCCGCCCGCGCTTCGGCCTGATGCGCGGCCGCGAGTTCATCATGAAGGACGCCTACTCGTTCCATGCCGACCAGGCTTCCCTGCAGGAAACCTACGACCGCATGCACCAGGCGTATACCAATATCTTCACCCGCCTGGGCCTGGACTTCCGCCCGGTGCAGGCCGACACCGGCTCCATCGGTGGCAGCTACTCGCATGAATTCCACGTGCTGGCCGAGTCCGGCGAAGACGACGTGATCTTCAGCGACAGCTCCGACTATGCCGCCAACATCGAGAAGGCCGAGGCCATCCCACGGGAAACCGTGCGCCCTGCGCCTACCGAGGAGCTGCGCCTGGTCGACACGCCGAACGCCAAGACCATCGCCCAGCTGGTGGAAAACTTCGGCCTGCCGATCGAGAAAACCGTCAAGACCCTGATCGTGCACGGCGCAGAACCAGGCAAGCTGGTTGCGCTGATCGTGCGCGGCGACCACGAACTCAACGAAATCAAGGCCGCCAAGCTGGAACAGGTAGCCGACCCGCTGGTCATGGCCAGCGACGCCGAACTGCGCGAGGCCATCGGTGCCGGCGCCGGTTCGCTCGGCCCGTTGAACCTGCCGCTGGAAATCATCATCGACCGCTCGGTTGCCCTGATGAGCGACTTCGGCATTGGCGCCAACATCGACGACAAGCACTACTTCGGCGTGAACTGGGAGCGCGACCTGCCGGTGCCACAGGTGGCCGACCTGCGTAACGTGGTCGAAGGCGACCCGAGCCCGGACGGCCAGGGCACCCTGGTGATCAAGCGCGGTATCGAAGTGGGCCACATCTTCCAGCTGGGCACCAAGTACAGCGAGGCGCTGAAGTGCCAGGTACTGGGTGAGAACGGCAAGCCGGTCACCCTGGCCATGGGTTGCTACGGTATCGGCGTGTCCCGCGTGGTCGCCGCTGCCATCGAGCAGAACCATGACGACAAGGGCATCATCTGGAATGACGCCCTGGCCCCGTTCCAGATCGCCCTGGTACCGCTGCGCTACGAAACCGACGTGGTCCGCGAGGCGACCGACAAGCTGTACGCCGAATTGACCGCCGCCGGTTACGAGGTGCTGCTGGACGACCGCGACAAGAAGACCAGCCCCGGCATCAAGTTTGCCGACATGGAGCTGATCGGCATCCCGCACCGCATCGTCGTCAGCGATCGCGGCCTGGCCGAAGGCAACCTGGAATACAAGCACCGCACCGAGCAGGACGCCCAGGCATTGCCGCTGGCCGAGGTGCTGACCTTCCTGCAGGCACGCGTTCGCCGCTGATAACCAATGCACGAGTGATCATGTACAAGCGAAGTACCTTTACCCTGGGGGGCGCCGCACTGTGCGGCGCCCTGCTCGTCAGCGGCTGCGCCAACCAGATGTCCCAGCGCAGCGACCATGAGGAGCGCGTCGAGCGCAAACTGCTCGAACACACCCTGCAGATCGATGTCGGCGAGCCGAAGGTGATGGAGCTTCCGCAACGACGTGTGCGCGTGCATGAGCAGCAGCGCTTCGAAGTCACCGAGTTCGAAGTTACCCGGCGCTATGACCGCTACACGCCCTACCAGCCCTGGCGGGAGATCTACGAGATCCCGCTGGGGGCTGTGGCCGTGGTGGCAGGCGTCGGTGCCAACGTGGTCAATGTCTTCGCCCTGGGCAACCTGCCGGAAAGCATTACCCACGACTGGCTCAGCTACGGTGTGGACGGGCTCAACCCGTTCATGAACGTGCCGTCCAACGGCCGTGCCCAGCAGAACCTGGCCGGGATCAGCGAGGTGCAGAAGGGCAAGCGCGAAGAGTCCACCAGCGTGCCCTGGAGCGAGCGTCTGGTCGAGGTCAAGGCTGGCAAGACCACCCACGAGCTGACGACCGACAGGAACGGCGTGCTGCGCCTGAACCTGCTCGACAGCCCGTTCTCCGAGCAGAATCTCAACCACATCGGCACCCTGCACCTGCAGGTGGTGGACGAGGACAACGCCGTTCGTGGCGATGCCAGCCTGCTGGTCAGCGCCAGCCTGCGCAACAAGCTGCTCGAAGCCCACGAACTGATCTTCGATGACCTTGAGGACGACGACGTCAGCCAGTGGGTGCACCGGGTCAAGCGCTTGTCTGAACTGGGCCTGGAAGAGGAAGCCAGTGAAATGGAACAGAGCCTGATCGAACTGACCCGCAACGATCCGGAGCTGCAGCAAGAGTTTCTGCAGTCGCTGACCAAGGCCACTGGCCGGCTGGTGGCCGACCCGGGCGCGCAGTAACCCGCATCACGCAATACCTTGCAGGAGCGGCCTTGTGTCGCTCCTGCAGGGGCCGCGTTGAATTGGCGGGCCATCTATTGAGGCGGGAACAGCTCCAGCTGCTCATGTGCCCCACGCAAATCGCGCAACCTCACCCCCACCCCCAGCAAGCGCACCGGCTTGCCGCCACGGGCAAAGGCCTGCCCCAGCAACTGCCGATAACTGTCCAGGTCCCGACCGGCCCCCGCCTGCTCCAGGGTGGTCTGGCTGAAGTCATGGAACTTGACCTTGACGAAGGGTTTCTCCGGCCGGTAACTGCTGTCCATACGGGCAATGCGCTGGTTCAGGCTCTCCAGCAGCTCGGGCAGCCGTGCCAGGCAGCTGGCCAGGTCCGGCAAGTCGGTGTCGTAGGTGTTTTCCACACTGACCGACTGGCGCCGGCTGTCATTGTGTACCGCACGCTCATCGATACCGCGCGCCAGCCCCCACAAACGTTCGCCAAAGCTGCCGAACTCGCGCACCAGGGCCAGACGCGACCAGTCGCGCAGCTCAAGGCAGGTCTCGATTCCCAGCCGCGCCAACTTGTCTGCGGTTACCTTGCCCACTCCGTGCAACCTGGCCACCGGCAAGGCGGCAACGAACGCCTCGACTTCGCCTGGGGTTATCACGAACAGGCCATTGGGCTTGCGCCAGTCACTGGCGACCTTGGCCAGGAACTTGTTGGGTGCCACGCCAGCCGAGACGGTGATATGCAGGGTGCGGGCGACACGCCGGCGGATATCCTCGGCAATGCGCGTAGCGCTGCCCGAATACCACTGGCTGTCGGTCACATCCAGGTACGCCTCGTCCAGTGACAGCGGCTCGATCAGCTCGGTGTAGTCTCGGAAGATCGTGTGGATTTCCCGCGAGGCCTCTCGGTAGGCCTCGAAGCGCGGCTTGACGATCAGCAGGTCGGGGCACAGCTTCAGCGCATGCCGCGAAGACATGGCCGAACGCACCCCGTAGGCACGCGCCTCATAGTTGCAAGTGGCGATCACCCCACGCTGGTCAGGCAAGCCCCCTACGGCCATGGGCCGCCCGGCCAGGCGCGGGTCGTCACGCATCTCGATCGCGGCGTAAAAGCAATCGCAGTCAACGTGAATGATCTTGCGCAAGGACATGGATGCTCATCAGCACTGTAAATTCATACAGATAGTATCGCATGCGACTCGCGGTGTGCAGCCGCTAGCCCGCTGCGCGCGATGATCGGGCTGAAAGCCCCGCCGCGCCTGAGCTGAACCGCATTATCCGAACGCTAAGAGTTTGAACGGGAAAGGTTTTTTTATAAAGATGCTTGACAGCCACGGTTAAATCCGTAGAATTCGGTCTCACAGGCGCGGGATGGAGCAGCCTGGTAGCTCGTCGGGCTCATAACCCGAAGGTCGTCGGTTCAAATCCGGCTCCCGCAACCAGATTCGAGAAAAGGCCACTGTTTACGCAGTGGCCTTTTTCTTTTGCCTCGAATAAAGCGTTGGAAGAAATATCAAAAAAATCAACGACTAGCGCTTGACAGCCATTCTGGAAACTGTAGAATGCGCCCCACTGACGCGGGATGGAGCAGCCTGGTAGCTCGTCGGGCTCATAACCCGAAGGTCGTCGGTTCAAATCCGGCTCCCGCAACCATATTCGTCAGAACAAACCCCGCCTGTGTAACAGCAGCGCGGGGTTTGTTGCTTTTCCCTTTCCTGCTTTTCGTCGCCCCGTATTTACCCGCCTTGCACTCAACCCGCGCGCTTGAGAGCTCGTCCCGTGGATGAACTATCTTTAACCCGGCCAGGCCGCTGCAAGCGGCTGAGGCCGGAGTAACATTGGATACGTTTTTCTAAGGGACTTTCACTTGGCCACACCTTCCCCTCACCTCGCGCTGCATGCCCGGGGCAATCCATGACTTCGCACAACCCCGACAACCCGGCAGCACTCGCCTCGGCACTGCCCGGTGCGGTGCAACGCCTGCCCTTGCTCGAACGCCTGAGCCGCTATCGCCAGCCCATCGGCCTGATCGTGACCCTGGTGTTGTTCACCATGGCCTTGATCGCCTGCCGCCACCTGCTGAGCGAGCTGGACATCTATGCCTTGCACGATGCCATGCTCAGCGTACCGGCCCAGTCATTGCTGGGCGCCTTGCTGGCAACCGTGCTCGGTTTCGTGATCCTGCTGGGTTACGAATGGTCGGCCAGCCGCTATGCCGGTGTGCAATTGCCAGCGCGCAGCCTGGTGCTGGGCGGCTTCAGCGCCTTTGCCATTGGCAACGCCATCGGCCTGTCGATGCTGTCCGGCGGCTCGGTGCGCTACCGCCTGTATGCACGCCAGGGGGTGGGCGCAGGCGAAGTGGCACGGATGACCGTGTTCGCCAGCCTGTCACTGGGCTGCGCGCTGCCGCCCCTGGCTGCCCTGGCGACCCTGAGCGACCTGCCGGCGGCCTCGGCCGCGCTGGGCCTGGCGCCTGGCTTGCTGGCGGCCATCGCCACAGCGGTGCTGGTGCTGTGTGGGGTGATGGTGGTTGGCCTGTACCGCCGTCGCCTGGCCGAGCAACCGATTGCCGACAACCTGCTGGTACAACTGGGCCGCCGCACACTGCGCCTGCCGGGCGCTCGCCTGGCCGCCCTGCAATTGCTGATTACCGCACTGGATGTCGCCGCTGCGGCTACCGTGCTGTATCTGCTACTGCCCTCAGCACCACCGTTCGGCGCCTTTGTCCTGGTGTACCTGCTGGCCCTGGCCGCAGGCGTGCTCAGCCATGTGCCGGGCGGCGTCGGGGTGTTCGAAGCGATCCTGCTGGCCGCCTTTGCCGACCAGCTTGGCGCGGCCCCGTTGGCGGCGGCCCTGCTGCTGTATCGGCTGATCTACGTAGTGCTGCCGCTGCTGCTGGCCTGCGTGTTGCTGCTGACCAACGAAGCCAGGCGCCTGCTGTTCGCACAACAGGCCATCAAGGCGGCTTCCGGCCTGGCGGCACCGATCCTGTCGATTCTGGTGTTCCTGTCCGGGGTGGTACTGCTGTTCTCCGGGGTCACGCCCGAGATCGACACGCGTCTGGAGCACATGGGTTTCCTGGTGCCACACCGTCTGATCGATGCCTCGCACTTCGGCGCCAGCCTGATCGGGGTAGTCTGCCTGCTGCTGGCCCAGGGCCTGCGCCGGCGCCTGTCCGCCGCCTGGCTGCTGACCACCGTGCTGTTGCTGGTGGGCGCCCTGCTGTCGCTACTGAAGGGATTCGACTGGGAAGAAGCCTGCCTGCTGACCTTCACCGCCGTCCTGCTCGCCCTGTTCCGCCGCTCCTTCTACCGCCCCAGCCGCTTGCTGGAGCTGCCGTTCTCGCCAGTGTTCCTGGTGGCCAGCGCCTGCGTGGTCGGGGCATCGGTATGGCTGCTGCTGTTCGCCTACCAGGATGTGCCCTACAGCCATCAGCTGTGGTGGCAGTTCACCCTTGATGCCGACGCCCCGCGTGGCCTGCGCGCCGCCATGGGCAGCGCCTTGCTGCTGGCGGCCGTGGCGCTGACCTGGCTGCTGCGCACGGCACCGCCTGTGATTCACCTGCCTGATGAACAGGAACTGCAACGGGCCAACCGCATTCTGCAGGCCTCTGACCAGCCCGATGGCGGCCTGGCCCTGACCGGCGACAAGGCGCTGCTGTTCCACCCGGGCGACAATGCCTTCCTCATGTACGCACGTCGCGGCCGCAGCCTGGTGGCGCTGTATGACCCGATCGGCCCGGCCCAGGAACGCGCCGAGATGATCTGGCAATTCCGTGACCTGTGCGACCTGCACCACGCCCGACCGGTGTTCTACCAGGTGCGTGCCGAAAACCTGCCGTTCTACATGGACATCGGCCTGACCGCGCTGAAGCTGGGCGAAGAGGCCAGGGTCGACCTGCAGCGTTTCGACCTGGAAGCCAAGGGCAAGGAGATGAAGGACCTGCGCTACACCTGGAACCGCGGTGGCCGTGACGGTTTGAGCCTGGAAATCCACGAACCCGGCCATGCCCCACTGGCAGAGCTGAAGGAAATTTCCGATGCCTGGCTCGGCGGCAAGAACGTGCGCGAGAAAGGCTTCTCGCTGGGGCGCTTCAGCCCTGAGTACCTGCAGCACTTCCGAATCGCCCTGATCCGCTTCCAGGGCCGCCCGGTGGCCTTTGCCAACCTGCTGGAAACCCACAGCAAGGAATTGGCCAGCCTCGACCTGATGCGCGCACACCCCGAGGCCCCGAAGCTGACCATGGAATTCATGATGATCGGCCTGATCCTGCATTACAAAAGCCACGGCTACGCCCGCTTCAGCCTGGGCATGGTACCGCTTTCCGGCTTGCAGCCGCGGCGTGGTGCGCCGCTGACCCAGCGCCTGGGCTCGATGGTGTTCCGCCGAGGTGAGCAGTTGTACAACTTCCAGGGGCTGCGACGCTTCAAGGACAAATTCCAACCGGACTGGGAACCCCGCTACATGGCCGTGCCGGCCGGGCTCGACCCGCTGGTGGCACTGGCCGACACCGCCGCCCTGATCGCAGGCGGCTTGACTGGATTGGTGAAACGTTGATGACCCGACGCTTTTGGCTGTACCTGCTGATTCCCCTGCTGCTGGCCGCCCTGGGGGGTGCGCTGGCATTCTGGCTGTGGACGCGCCCGGCCCCTGAGGCGCGCCTGGAACAACTGAGCATCAATGACACCGCGATCACCCGTGTGACACCAGGCGTGCACCCCAAGGCCCGGGTGGTTATCGGTGTGCCGCAGGACCAGGCACTGACCGACAAGCAGTTGCTGGACCTGGCCAAGGCCGGCGAAGCGCAACTGGTGCAGGTGTTGCTGCCGGCCAATGACTGCAGCAAGCAGCAGCAGGCCATGAACCAGGCCCTTGCCCAGTTGCCCCAGCAGCCGACCCTGGTCGCCGGTATCGGTCCGGGCGCGGCCCAGGCCTGGCGCTGGCTGGCCAGCCAGAACGACGACAAGGCGCGGGCGATTTCGGTGGACTTCAATCTCGAACAACCCGGTTGCCAGGCTGCGCTGCCGAAATCGGCCGCCCACGGCCACTGGAATGTCGCCTGGAACGACAACCCGGATGACGCCAGCGCCGCCTTCGTGCGTGACCAGGCCAATGCCGAAACCAGCATCAGCGACTACGACATACACCTGCCGCAGGTGCTCAAGGCACAACTGACCCAGGCCCTGGTCGGCCACGACGGCAACGCCCTGGCCATCCCGGTGGTCGAGGTGCCTGCCGGGCAGACCACCGACACGGTCACCCTGTTCCTCTCGGGTGACGGCGGCTGGCGTGACCTGGACCGTGACGTGGCCGGGGAAATGGCCAAGCTGGGCTACCCGGTGGTGGGCATCGACACGCTGCGCTACTACTGGCAGCACAAGACCCCGGAACAAAGCGCCGCCGACCTGTCCGAGCTGATGCAGCACTATCGGCAGAAATGGGGCACCAAGCGCTTTGTGCTGACCGGCTATTCGTTCGGCGCCGACGTGTTGCCGGCGATCTACAACCGCCTGCCGGTCGAAGACCAGCAGCGCATCGACGCAGTGATGCTGCTGGCCTTTGCCCGCAGCGGCAGCTTCGAGATCGAAGTCGAGGGCTGGCTTGGCAAGGAAGGCCAGGAAGCACCGACCGGGCCGGAAATGGCCAGGTTGCCGGCGTCCAAGGTGGTGTGCGTGTATGGCGTAGAGGAAACCGACGAGAGCGGCTGCACCGACAAGACAGCGGTCGGCGAGCGCCTGAAACTGCCGGGTGGGCACCACTTCGACGAGAACTACCCGGCATTGGCCAAGCGCCTGATTGACGAGATCGAGACGCGCCAGGGCAAGTCGAGCGTGGCGGCACAGAACTGATAGCCGCCGATCACCGGCACAGCCGGCGCCGGCCACCGCGTCGCCTGCGTCGCGGATAAATCCGCTCCTACAGGTAGGTGTGAGTGCCCGCGCCTGCCCTGGAAATCAGATCTCGACCTGGGTCCCTAATTCGATCACCCGGTTCAACGGCAGGTTGAAGAAGCGCAGGTTACCGTTGGCATTCTTCAGCAGAAACGCGAACAGGTTGCCGCGCCAACGCGACATGCCCTCCAGCCGCGATGCGATCACCGTCTCGCGGCTGAGGAAATAGGTGGTACGCATCGGGGTGAAGTCCAGTTCATCCAGGTGGCACAGGCGCAACGCCGCCGGCACATCCGGTTCATCCATGAAGCCGAAGTGCAGCAGCACGCGGAAGAACCCTTCACCATAGGCCTCCACCTCGAAACGCTCCTGCTCCGGCACCCGCGGCCGGTCCTCGTTGACCACCGTCAACAGCACCACCTGGCTGTGCAGCACCTGGTTATGCAGCATGTTGTGCAACAGCGCATGGGGTACGGCATCGGAGCGCGCGGTGAGGAACACCGCCGTGCCTTCGACCCGGTGCGGCGGCTGGATGCGGATACTGCTGATGAACAGCTGCAGCGGCAACGCGCCTTCGTCGATACGCTCCACCAGGATCTGCTTGCCGCGCTTCCAGGTGCTCATCAACAGGTACAGCACGCCCCCCGCCAATACCGGGAAGGCACCACCCTGAACGATCTTCGGCACGTTGGCAGCAAAGTACAGCCCATCGACCAGCAGGAAACCCACCAGGATCGGCACCGCCAGCACGGGCGGCCATTTCCACAGCAGCAGCATCACCGCCGAAACCAGGATGGTGGTCATCAGCATGGTACCGGTCACTGCCACGCCGTAGGCCGCCGCCAGGGCACCGGATGACTCGAAACCGAGCACCAGCAGAACCACGCCGACCATCAGCGTCCAGTTGATCGCGCCGATGTAGATCTGCCCCTGTTCGTCACTGGAGGTGTGCTGGATCTGCATGCGCGGGATATAGCCCAGCTGGATGGCCTGGCGGGTCAGCGAGAACGCCCCGGAGATCACCGCCTGCGAAGCGATCACCGTGGCCATGGTCGCCAGGCCGACCATCGGCAGCAGCGCCCAGCCAGGCGCCAGCAGGTAGAACGGGTTGCGTGCCGCCTCCGGGTCCTGCAGCAGCAATGCGCCCTGGCCAAAGTAGTTGAGCACCAGCGCTGGCAGCACCAGGGCGAACCAGGCCCGGGCGATCGGCTTGCGGCCGAAGTGGCCCATGTCGGCATACAGCGCCTCGGCACCGGTCAGCGCCAGCACCACCGCACCAAGAATGGCCACGCCCATGCCGGGGTGAACCACGAAGAAATTCACTGCCCAGGCCGGGTTGAACGCCTTGAGCACTTCCGGGCTCTGCGCGATGCCATACACCCCCAGCGTGCCCAGCGCCACGAACCAGGTGACCATGATCGGGCCGAACAGCTTGCCGATCTTGTCGGTGCCGTGCTTCTGCACCAGGAACAGCGCTACCAGTATCACCAGCGAAATCGGCACCACCCAGTGGTCAATGCCTTCGAATGCCAGGCCCATGCCCTCCACCGCCGACAGGACCGACACGGCCGGGGTGATCATGCTGTCGCCATAGAACAGCGAGGCGCCTATCAACCCGCACACCACCATCAACGTCTGCAAACGCGGATAGGCCGCCGTGGCTCGCCGTGCCAGTGCGGTCAGCGCCATGGTGCCGCCTTCGCCCTGGTTGTCGGCACGCAGGATGAACATCACGTACTTGAACGACACCACCCATAACAGCGACCAGAGGATCAGCGACAGAATCCCCAGCACGCCGTCATGGTTGACCGGCACCCCGTAACCGCCGGTGAAGACTTCCTTGAGGGTATATAACGGGCTGGTACCGATATCGCCATAAACCACCCCGACCGCTGCCACCAGCAGGCTCAGCGACCGTGTCGCGCCCTGCTTCCCCTCGTGCCCGCCCTCGGCGTGACTGCTTGCCTGAACCATCGACCACTCCCGCAGACGGCCTTGTAGACCTTGGTATTCTCAATTCCTGCCCAGGCTGGCCTGCAACCTGGCGCAATGGCGCGAAGCATAGCGCAGCGTTCGTCGTATTTCTGCTGGTCAAGCGACGCAGTGCTCGCTAGAATTGCGCACTTTTTGATCAGAGGCGCCAAAAGCGCCCGTCAAGATCGCCCCCGCTTCCGGCCGGGCGACTGTATTCAATACCGAGGTTAGTCATGTCCACCACGCCCGCCACCCCCAAGGTAGGTTTCGTAAGCCTGGGTTGCCCGAAAGCCCTGGTCGATTCCGAGCGCATCCTGACCCAGTTGCGCATGGAAGGCTATGAAGTCGTGCCCACCTATGAGGACGCCGACGTGGTGGTGGTCAACACCTGCGGCTTCATCGACAGCGCCAAGGCCGAGTCGCTGGAAGTGATCGGCGAAGCGATCAAGGAAAACGGCAAGGTCATCGTCACCGGCTGCATGGGTGTCGAGGAAGGCAGCATCCGGGACGTGCACCCGAGCGTGCTGTCGGTCACCGGCCCGCAGCAGTACGAGCAGGTGGTCAATGCCGTGCACGAAGTGGTACCGCCGCGCCAGGACCACAACCCGCTGATCGACCTGGTACCGCCACAAGGCGTCAAACTGACCCCGCGTCACTATGCGTACCTGAAAATTTCCGAAGGCTGCAACCACAGCTGCAGCTTCTGCATCATTCCGTCGATGCGCGGCAAGCTGGTCAGCCGCCCGGTAGGCGAAGTGCTGAGCGAGGCCGAGCGCCTGGTCAAGGCCGGGGTCAAGGAAATCCTGGTGATTTCCCAGGACACCAGCGCCTACGGCGTCGACGTCAAGTACAAGACCGACTTCTGGAATGGCCGCCCGGTCAAGACCCGCATGCTCGAGCTGTGCGAAGCCCTGAGCAGCCTGGGCGCCTGGGTACGCCTGCATTATGTCTACCCGTACCCGAACGTCGATGACGTGATCCCGCTGATGGCCGCCGGCAAGATCCTGCCGTACCTGGACATCCCGTTCCAGCATGCCAGCCCGAAAGTGCTCAAGGCCATGAAGCGCCCGGCGTTCGAGGACCGCACCCTGGCACGTATCAAGCACTGGCGCGAGCAATGCCCGGAGCTGGTGATCCGTTCCACCTTCATCGTCGGCTTCCCGGGCGAGACCGAGGAAGACTTCCAGTACCTGCTTGACTGGCTGACCGAAGCCCAGCTGGACCGCGTGGGCTGCTTCCAGTACTCGCCGGTGGAAGGCGCCCCGGCCAACGACCTGGGCCTGGAAGAAGTGCCAGACGACGTCAAGCAGGCGCGTTGGGACCGTTTCATGGCGCACCAGCAGGCGATCAGTGCTGCCCGCTTGCAGCTGCGTATCGGCAAGGAAATCGACGTGCTGATCGACGAAGTCGAAGAGCAGGGCTCGGTGGGTCGCAGCTTCTTCGATGCACCGGAAATCGACGGCAGCGTGTTCATCGACGGCGACCATGGCTTCAAGCCCGGTGACAAGGTGCGTTGCCGGGTGGTGGATGCCGACGAGTACGACATGTGGGCTGAACCCGTCTGACCCCGGCTGAAGCATGAAAGGCCCCTGCGCTGGCATTTCCTGACAAGGAAACAACCGGCGCAGGGGCTTTTTCGTCAGAACGTGTGAAACAGCATCAGGCCGCCCTCTGCGTCGGGGCTGGCATCAGAGAAGCCTTTGACCGCGTAGAGCTGCACCTTCCACTCCTGGTTGAGCTTGTGGGTCAGGAACAGGGTCAGTTCGCGGATCTGCGCGCCCGTCGACACGACTTTCTGCCGCCAGTCGTAGGAGGCGCCCGCCGAAGTGCGCAAGGCCACAGGCAGGGCGAAGCCGAGGCTGGCAAAAAAAGGATCATCGAAATCGCTGTCGGGCGGGTCGCCGAACTTCTTCCAGCCCAGGGTCGCGAAGCCGGTCACCGGCCCGAACGCCCTGGCAACGTCTACCTGGCCCGTGTAGTCGTACTCACCCGTGCCCAGGCACTGGTCTTCATCAGCCGTGGGAAACTTGACCTTGCCGATCAGGTCCAGCAGCAGGCCGCCGTCAGCCCCGTCGAGCAAGGCGTAACCGGCGCTGGCTACCGTATCGCCCAACCCGCTTTCCACAGCGTGGCAGCCACCGGGCAAGGGGTCGCCATTCGGCCCTACTTCGGGGTTGGTGATGCGCAACCAAGGTACGCTGACCTTGTAGGTCATGGGGCCGGTTTCATACTTGCCGATAACCGGCACGTACCAGATTTCCGAGGTGGTCCCGGTGCCATAGTCGCCGCTGGAATAATCCATGCCGATCGCGGCGCTGAAGGTATCGGCCAAGGCCGGCGCAGTGGAGAGCATGCAGGCAAAAAGAGCGAGCGCGGGCCTCATCTTCACCTCGGCATCCCGTCGGAATGTGTGGTCGGACCTACCTAGCGTAGTTGGCTAATGGCCGGACCGCTCCGGATGCTCGACTTTTCCGCTGGTTTCCAGTGTTTCGGGCCTCTCGACTTTTTCCAGTACCTCTACCTTCTCCACTTTTTCGACTTTTTCCACTTTCTCCAGCGTTTCAGGCTTCTCGACCTTTTCTACCTTCTCGGGCCGTTCTGCTTTTCCGGCGTTTTCGATCCGCTCCACCTTCTCGACTTTTTCCGGCTTCGCGGCCTTTTCTACCTTCTCGACCCTCTCGACCCTTTCAAGCTCGACCTTCTCTACATGGCCAGAACGGCCACTGCCGCTTTCGGGCCGCAGCACGGTCTCGACCGGGGCTGAGCTGCCGGACCTGTCCACGCCCACGCTGCTGTCATGCCCGCTGGAACCCTCCACCGCGCCGGGACCACTGTGATCGTCACCGGCATCGCGGGCACGGTCCGCATCGCCACTGCCATGGCCGCTGTTTTCGGAGCCTTCCGAATCTCTGCTGCCGTGCTCGCCAGGCGGTTGTGCATGCCCCCTGTCCGGGTTGTCGGCACGCGCGTCCTGCAGCTCGACACGGCTTGCCCGCAGTTCATGCGGCCCGTTGAATATGCCACTCACCCGAACGCGCTGGTCTAGCGCGAAGGCTCCTGGCTGCTTGCCGACGATCACGGTGTCCTGGCCCAGCGTCACCTGGATGCCTGCAACCACCAGTTGTTGTGCCTGCTGACGCTGCACCAGCCCCTCGATCACCACCCTCTGCACACGGCCAGCGAAAGGCAGGCTCGGGTCCGGACGGCTTTGCGCCACCTCCAGCTGGCGCCCGGTCCACTGCCCGCGCACCAACACTTCGCGCGCAGGTGCCACACGCGTTCCCAGCTTCAAGCCCTGCAGGCTGCCGCTACGGTCGACCGCACCAATGGCACTGGCCTGCCTGAGCCCCGGTGCCCGTTCGATACGGCTGGCCAGCACTTCGCCCCTGGCATCGCGCAGCCCGCTGACCCTGACCGGCTCACCCGGGCGCAACCCTTCCGCCACCCGCGCCCCGCTGGCAAGGCGCACTGGCTGGCCCATTACCCGCAGCGGGGCCGAAGCACTGGGCAGCGCCGTCAGCGGCCCTTCGTAAACATTCAGGATCGCGATGCGTCCTGCTTGCAGGCGGCCCTTGCTGGCGAATGCCTCCACCGCGACCACCTGCCCGATTGCCAGTTGGGCGCTGCTGGCAGGCGTACCGTTTTCACTCACGGGTACGTCCTTGCCGTAGTGCACCTCCAAGCCATTGACGCAGATCGAGGCAAACCCGGTGATGGTGCCGACGATGCCGGTGCCCCCGCTACCGCCCGGGCGCAGGATTGGCGCACCGGTACCGCCCACCCCACCGTTCTCGCTGCGCGCCCCCGTACCGCCGGCACCGCCGGTCCTGGCCCCGGTACCGCCAGTACCGCCCGGCGCCTGCAAGCCCGCCGCACCCGCCATGCCTGCTTCGTCACGGCTGACACAAACCGGTGCCGCAGCCACCTCGGCAGGCGCCAGCAGGCTCAGCCCGCAACCCAGGACCAGCGTGACGACACTGAAGCAGCGCGTGAAATAGGTCATGGCTCCGGGGTCTTCGATAATTCGGGGTCGGTCGCTTCAGTGTAGAAATAAAGCCCGACCGTGATGCGCTGACGTTGCTCGACAGTCGGCACGTCGACACCTTCCAGCTCAGATGCGAGGCGACTGAAGGCAAGTAGCGTCTGCATGCCATCGCGGGCCACCACGTCTCGCAGTTGCTCGACACTGGCCGGGCTCAGGGCGTCATAGTGCACACTGCGCTCAAAGAATGGCGGGCCTTCGCCACTCAGGTTGTGCACCGCTGCACAGGCGTGGTCATGCAGGTTGTGGCCAAAATACGCGGTCTTTTCCTCAAAGCCCTTTTGCGGCACGAACGCCTGGGCCTCAAGGTGGACACAGTCATGCTCGTCCAGGCGGACGATGCCCAGGCGCAACCACTCGTCCAGCACCACCCGCCCGCGGATGTCGGTGCTGATCTTTGCCACCAGGGCATCGAAGGAACGCTCGCCGCCGGCGCTTGCCAGGCGCGGCAATGGCAACGCATGGCCAGGCGCCGAGCAGAACGGCTTGCTGTTGGCCCACATATTGACCAGTTGGGCGCCGAAGGTGATGTTCTCCGGCAGCTTCGCCATCGTCGTGTCGCCTTCGCTGCGCAAGCGCCGTACATCCTTGCGATGCACGCCAGTGAGCAGGCTGATGCGGCTGTCGGTGGGTGCTGTGCCGTCCAGGCGGAATTCGCGATGGGCCACGTCGACGAACACCTCCTTGAGCAGGTCGGCGAACACGCTGTAGGTAACCCCCTTGCGCAGCATCAGGCGCACCAGCGGGCGCATCACGCGCTGCAGTGCGCTTAACATCGACGGGGGTAACGTGGTCGGTTGCATTGCGTGCATTCCTTGACGGATAAACATACAAAACCCGTCCGCTGGGTTTTGTATGGGCCACTTCAGATCAGTGCCATTCAGCCCCTGCTGTCGTCATCTGCGTCATGGTCGCCGACATCAACGCCACGGTCATCGCCCGGTTCGCCACCCACGTGATCGCCGCGATCATCACCAGGTTCGCCGCCAACGTGATCACCATCATCATCGCCAGGCTCCCCGCCGACATGATTGCCATGATCATCACCGGGCTCACCGCCGACGTGATTGCCATGATCGTCCCCGGGCTCACCACCAACATGATTGCCATGATCGTCACCCGCCTCAGCATGGTCGCCACTGCGGCCCGAGTTCGACTGGCCGGCATCGCCGTGGCCGCTGCCACTGTGGCCGGCATGCCCGCCGCCATCGCCGCCGCTGCCGTGGCCACTGCCACTACCATGGCCGCCACCGCCGCTGCCACTACCGCCACCACTTCCGCCACCGCCGCCGTGGCCGCCACCGCCACCACTTCCGCCACCGCCGCCGTGGCCACCGCCGCCACTTCCGCCACCGCCGCCGTGGCCACCGCCGCCACTTCCGCCACCGCCACCGTGGCCACCGCCGCCACTTCCGCCACCGCCACCGTGGCCACCGCCACCACTGCCATCTTTGGCATAGGCAATGGAATCATGAAAAATCGAATCAGGGATCAACACCGTGGACGCTGACAGCACGCCAGCAACAGCGGTCGCCAATAGAGCTTTCTTGAACAGCGTATGGATTTGCATGTTACGTCTCCAGGTCGTCGCCACGAGAAACGCCAAATCAAGCCGGGAATCCTGTTCAGTTCTTGTCGCTCCTTGCGTGGGATTTTTTCCCACAGTTAACTAATAGCCCTCGAGACCTCGGCCTTCAAGCGCTACGCCGAAAAGCTGACCGGTGGTTGGCCTGCTATGTTTTCCCTATCGCATGGAGGAGCACCAGCATGCAGTCGGCAATGACGTTGCATACCCCGCGCTTGAAGGACTATGGCGAGCTGGTTCAGGTATGGGAGGACTCGGTACGCGCCACCCACGACTTTCTCCCGGAGGGCTACATCCTGCTGCTGCGCGAACACGTGCTGCGCCGCTACCTCGACGCGGTGATGCTGGTCTGCTGCCGGGATCGCCAGCGCATCTGTGGCTTCGCCGGGGTCGCCAGCGGGCGCCTGGACATGCTGTTCGTCGCCCCGGATTACCGTGGCAAAGGGGTTGGCAAACGCCTTCTGCACTATGCGATCGATGAGCTGAATGCCGAGCGCCTGGACGTCAATGAACAGAATCCGCAGGCCCTGGGCTTCTACCTGCATGAAGGTTTCGAGGTGATCGGCCGTTCGGAAACCGATGGCCTTGGCCAACCCTACCCTCTGCTGCACATGCGGCTGCGCAAAATGGCGTAAATGACAGAGATTCCCAGCCCCTCTGGCGCGCGGGCAGGTACAATGCAAGTCTTTCCCAGCCTTTGCGAAATCCCTGTCATGTCCGAACCCGTCCGCCTGTCCAAACGCCTTATCGAGCAGCTCGGCTGCTCCCGCCGCGAGGCCGAGCTGTATATCGAAGGCGGCTGGGTCACGGTCGATGGCCTGGTGGTCGAACAACCGCAGTTCAAGGTCGCGCAGCAGCGCGTCGAGCTGCTGCCTGGCGCCCGCGCCGAAACGCTGGAGCCGGTCACCTTGCTGCTGAACCAGCCGGCAGGCATGAGCAGCGAAGCCGCCCGCGCCGAGATGAACATGAGCAACCTCAGCGAGGCCCATCGCGAAGGCGTGCGCGCCCTGCACGGGCACTTTGCCCGGCAGGCCTGCGTGGCTCCGCTGGAGCCGGGCGCCAGCGGCCTGCAGGTATTCACCCAGGACTGGCGGGTAACCCGCAAGATCGACGCCGACCTGCGCCGCCTGGAGCAGGAGTTCATCGTTGAAGTGCGCGGCGAGACCACGCCCCAGGCGCTGGAGCGCCTGGCACGCGGTGCCACCCGCAATGACCGCGAGCTGCCCAGGGCCAAGGCCAGCTGGCAGAACGAGACCCACCTGCGCCTGGCCCTGAAGAACCCGCAGCCAGGGCAGGTTGCCGAGCTGTGCGCGTACCTGCGCCTGGAGCTGGTCAGCATGCGCCGCATCCGCCTGGGCGGTGTGTCGATGGGCAAGCTGCCGCTGGGCCAGTGGCGCTACCTGGCCGCTACCGAACGTTTCTAAGCAATACGCCGCGCCCGCAGGCGCGGCACCTGAACAGGATTCTGCAGCAATGAACCACAACGACGTCCTGCGCAGCCTGCGCTACATGCTCAAGGTGAACGACGCCAAGATGGCCGAGATCATCGGGCTAACCGGCCTCGAGGTGCATCCCCTGGTGCTGGCCACCTACCTGAAGAAGGAAGACGAGGAAGGCTTCGTGCGTTGCCCGGAGCGGGTCATGGCGCACTTTCTCGACGGCCTGGTGATCCACCGCCGTGGCAAGGACGACAGCCGCCCGCCGCAGCCGATCGAACTGCCGGTGACCAACAACCTGATCCTGAAGAAGCTGCGGGTAGCCTTCGAGCTCAAGGAAGATGACCTGCATGCCATCCTCAAGTCGGTCAATTTCCCGGTCAGCAAACCCGAGCTCAGCGCACTGTTCCGCAAGGTCGGCCACGACAACTATCGCCCGTGTGGCGACCAGTTGCTGCGCAACTTCCTCAAGGGCCTGACCCTGCGCGTACGTGGCTGAACGGCCATGCAGCATACGGTTGTTCCGGTCGGTATCGTCCGCTCCTGTTTCAAGGAGAAGTTCGCCATCCCGCGCCAGCCACAGCTGGCGCCCGCCGCTCGCGGCGTGCTCGAGCTGTTGCCGCCGTTCGACCAGGGCGATGCGGTCGCGGGCCTGGAGCAGGTCAGCCATGTCTGGCTGCTGTTCCTGTTCCACCAGGCGCTGGAAGACAAGCCACGCCTGAAGGTGCGCCCACCGCGCCTGGGCGGCAACAAGAGCATGGGTGTGTTCGCCACCCGCGCGACGCACAGGCCCAATGGCATCGGCCAATCGGTGGTGCGCCTCGAGGGCGTGGAGCCCGGGCGCCTGCTGCTGTCCGGGATCGACCTGCTCGATGGCACGCCGGTGCTGGACATCAAGCCGTATGTGCCCTACGCCGACAGCATCGCCGGCGCCAGCAACCAGATGGCCAGCGAAGCCCCCGCCGCGATCAGCGTGCAGTGGAGCGACAATGCCCTGCCCCAGGCCCGCGAACATGCCTTGCGCCTGGGGGAACCGGTGGTGGAGCTGATCGAGCAATGCCTGGCGCAGGATCCACGGCCGGCCTATCAGGTGCCCGCGGCGGAGCGGGTGTATGGGGTGAAGTTCTGGGATGTGCAGGTGCGCTGGCATTACCCGCAGCCGGAGGTGATCCGGGTGCTGGAGGTAGTGCCCGCCTGATCTCCGACCCGGCTGGACGTGGCCGCTGCTACCAAAGGGCCGCGCAGGCACGAAAAAGGCGACCCTTGGGTCGCCTTTTCGTTTACTGCAGCGTGATCAACGAGCCGGGCCTTCAGCAACGCCCAGGTCGTCGGTTGGACGGTTATCGACCAGCGGCGAACCACCGGAGGCCAGCTCCGAGGCCAGCTTGTCGTTGTCCATTTCCTTGACCCACTTGGCCACGACCACGGTAGCCACAGCGTTGCCCACCAGGTTGGTCAGCGCGCGAGCCTCGGACATGAAGCGGTCGATGCCGAGGATCAGCGCCAGGCCGGCAACCGGCAGGTGGCCGACGGCGGACAGGGTCGCAGCCAGGACGATGAAGCCCGAACCGGTAACGCCGGCAGCACCTTTGGAAGCCACCAGCAGCACCAGCAGCAAGGTGATCTGGTGAGTGATGTCCATGGTGGTGTCAGTGGCCTGGGCAATGAATACCGCAGCCATGGTCAGGTAGATCGAGGTGCCGTCCAGGTTGAACGAGTAGCCGGTCGGAATGACCAGGCCAACCACCGACTTTTTCGCACCCAGGCGTTCCATCTTGGCCAGCATGCGTGGCAGGGCCGATTCCGAGGAGGAAGTACCCAGCACGATCAGCAGTTCTTCACGGATATAGCGGATCAGCTTGAGCACGCTGAAACCATGCGCGCGGCAGATGCCACCCAGCACCACCAGCACGAACAGCAGGCAGGTGATGTAGAAGCAGGCCATCAGGTAGCCCAGCTGCACCAGCGAGCCAACGCCGTACTGGCCGATGGTGAAGGCCATGGCGCCGAAGGCACCGATCGGGGCCAGCTTCATGATCATGTTGATGATGTTGAACATGACATGGGCGAAGCGGTCGATCAGGTCCAGCACCGGCTTGCCGTAGCTGCCCAGGCGGTGCAAGGCGAAACCGAATAGCACGGAGAACATCAGCACCTGCAGGATGTCGCCATTGGCGAAGGCGCCGACCACAGTGTTGGGGATGACGTTGAGCAGGAAGCCGACGGTAGTCTGCTGCGCGCCGGCGGCGGCATAGGCAGCCACGCTGCTGGCGTTCAGGGTGTTGACGTCGATGTGCATGCCAGCGCCCGGCTGGACCACGTTGACGACTACCAGGCCGATGATCAGGGCGATGGTGGAGACGATTTCAAAGTACAGCAGCGCGTAGCCGCCCGTCTTGCCGACCGACTTCATGCTCTGCATGCCGGCGATGCCGCTGACCACGGTACAGAAGATGATCGGGGCGATGACCATCTTGATCAGTTTGACGAAGCCGTCACCCAAGGGTTTGAGGGCGACGCCGGTTTCCGGGTAATAGTGGCCGAGCAGGATGCCGATGGTGATGGCGACCAACACCTGGACATACAGGGATTTGTACAGCGGCTGACGTGTCGTCATGGCTTAATTTCCTCAAGTGTGCCGGTTCACCCTTCCCAGGGCGATGCGGCACCTGAATCGCTAACCCTCCTGCACCCGGAGGGATTTGTCGTTGTGTTCGAGCTGCCTGGGCAGGCCTCTGCGAGGATCGATAGCAAGGGTGGTGCCAAAATGCCCAGCAAGGGTGCAAGTGCCGCATTTGCTGGGGATAAACGCCCAACGACAGGGCGCTTTGGCTGAGCAAGGCTGGCGGATTTCCGCCCGGTGGCGGGATTTGTACAGGGTAAATGGCGGGAATCCGCCCGCCGGGGTTTACCTGTAGCGGCCCTTTCACGGGTTCACTCGTGCAGGCGCCGCTACAGGCGAGCGTTCAATCCTGATGGAAGGTGATCCTGAACGCCGCGCCGCCCAGCAGCGAATCGCCCAGGCTCAACGCCGCGTCGTAGCTGTCGACAATGTCCTTGACCACCGCCAGCCCGATGCCCTGCCCCGGGTGCTGGCTGTCCAGCCGCTCCCCGCGCTCCAGAATGCGCTCACGCTGATCGGCCGGCACCCCTGGGCCATCATCCTCGACACACAAGATCAACTGCCCCGGCGCCTGCTCCAGGCTCACCCGCACCTGGCCCAGGCTCAGGCGGTAGGCGTTTTCCAGCAGGTTGCCCAGCAGCTCCAGCAACGCCGCCTGCTCCATCGGCACCTGCGCCGCATCGGGCAGTTGCAGGGTCACGTTGACCCGTTTGTCCCGATAGACCTTGGCCAAGGTGCTGCACAGGCTGTCGAGCAGCGGCCGCAACGCCACGCTGTGGCGAACCAGGCCACTCTTGCGCAGGCTGGCGCGTTGCAGCTGGTAGTCGATCTGCTGGCTCATGCGCTCGATCTGGCTTTGCAGCACCCGCGCCTGCTCGCGCTCGCCGCTACGCTGCTGCAGGCTTTCGCCCACCCCTTGCAGCACCGCCAACGGCGTCTTCAGGCTGTGCGCCAGGTCGTCGAGCGAATCACGGTAGCGCTGGCGCTGCTCGCGCTCGCTGCGCAGCAGGCGGTTCAACGAGCCGGTCAGGCGCAACAGTTCACGCGGGTGCTCACCGCTCAGGCCATCGCGCGCCCCCGCCTCCACCTCGTCCAGCTCGCGGCTGAGCCGGCGCAACGAACGCAGGCCCCAGGTCAGCCCGGCCCACAGCAGCACCAGCAGCGCCAGCAGGGCCGCGCCAAAACCGAGGTAGAGCTTTTCACGCAAGCCGTCGAGGGTATGCTGGTATTCGCGCACCGGCTGCAGGGCGACGATGCTATAGGCCGCGCTCTGGCCACCCAGCAGCTTGATCTCGACATCGTAGACGAAGAACTCCTCGCCATCGGCCTGGCGAATGCGCGCGAACTCGTTGCCGCGGCCATCGTAACGCGGGCGGTAGTTGACGTTCTGCGCGGCGGTGGCCCGCGACTGCCAGACCAGGTTGCCGTCGCGATCGAAGATATAGCCGAGCAGACCGGTGTACGGCAGGTTGTAGCGCTCATCCGGCAGCAGCGTGGGCATCTGCAATTGGCCATGCTCGATGCGCGCGGCAGAAATCAGCGTGGTCACGTCCGAGGCCAGGCGTTGTTCGATCGACTCCTGCAAGGCCAGGCTGAAGGCCTTCTGCAAGGCTGGCAACAGCGCCAGCATGAACAACAGCGCCAGCACCGCAGCCGCCAGCATCAGGCGTACCCGCAGGGAACGCATCATCGGCAGCGCTCGGTGAACAGGTAGCCCAGGCCGCGCACGGTGTCGATGGGTTTGAAGCCGCGCTCGCCCTCGAGCTTGCGGCGCAGGCGGCCAACCAGCACTTCGATGACATTCGGGTCGCGCTCCTCGTCACCCGGGTAAAGCTGTTCCATCAGGCGGTCCTTGGCCACCACCTGCTGGTGATGGCGCATGAGGTATTCGAGGATACGGTACTCGTATGCGGTCAGCGCCAGGGGCTGTTCGTCGAGGCTGGCCTGCTTGCGGTTGAGGTCGAGTACCAGGGGGCCGGCGGCAATGGTCGACTGGGTGAAGCCGCTGGAGCGGCGCAGCAGCGCGTTCAGGCGGGCCTCGAGCTCTTCGAACTGGAACGGTTTGACCAGGTAATCGTCGGCACCGGCGGCCAGGCCTTCAACCTTGTCCTGCCAATTGCCACGGGCGGTGAGGATGAGGATGGGGAAGGTCTGGTCCTGGCTGCGCAGCCGGGTGATCAGCTCCAGGCCGCTGATGCCGGGCAGGCCCAGGTCGATGATGGCCAGGTCGAAGTGGTACTGCCCGGCCTGGTACAGCGCTTCCTCGGCATCGCCTACGGCCTCGACCACATGGCCGCTTTCGCCCAGGCGGGTAAAGAGGTGATGGCGAAGCAGGGCTTCGTCCTCGACCACCAGCAGTTTCATGTGCAGCTCCTTGATGTGTATTGCCTGTACCGGCCCTTTCGCGG